>NZ_CDRQYH010000043.1:0-34542 GCF_977039595.1 Enterobacter sp. | reverse complement strand
GATAGTGCTCATACTCTTAAATTTCCTATCAAAACTCGCTTTCGCGATGGTTTTCGTAGTGTATAAAATGTTGAAAAATTTGCAACTAAATCCCGGCAGTTCTTACCACGATTTTACGTTATTTTGAGGCCTTTTACCCAAATAACGCAAATTTTTTTATCGTGGTTAAACCATATACATCCCGCCGTTGACGTGGAGGGTCTCACCAGTGATGTAACCCGCTTCGTCAGAGGCTAAAAATGCAACCGCACTGGCGATTTCTTTAGGGTCGCCAAGACGACCCGCCGGAACTGCCGCCAGCGTACCCGCACGCTGCTCATCAGTCAGCGCACGCGTCATGTCCGTTTCAATAAAGCCCGGAGCAACAACGTTTACCGTAATACCGCGGGACGCAACTTCACGCGCCAGCGACTTACTGAAACCAATCAGACCTGCTTTCGCCGCAGCGTAGTTAGCCTGACCAGCATTTCCCATGGTACCTACCACAGAACCGACAGTGATAATACGACCATGACGCTTTTTCATCATAGCGCGCATTACCGCTTTTGACAGACGGAATACAGATGACAGGTTGGTTTCGATGATATCGTTCCACTCGTCGTCTTTCATTCGCATTAACAGGTTATCGCGAGTGATCCCGGCATTGTTTACCAGAATATCCACTTCGCCAAACTCTGCGCGAATATTTTCCAGAACAGATTCGATAGATGCAGGTTCAGTCACATTCAGTACCAGACCTTTACCGTTTGCACCCAGATACTCGCTGATGGCCTGAGCGCCATTCTCGCTGGTTGCTGTACCAATCACCTTCGCGCCGCGCGCAACCAGTGTTTCAGCAATTGCACGCCCGATACCGCGGCTTGCGCCAGTGACCAGGGCGATTTTTCCTTCAAAACTCATGGTATTCCTCTTTTATTGCGAGAGTGCCGCTGACATCGCTTCCGGCTCGTTAATCGCCGAGGCTGTCAGGGTGTCAACAATACGTTTTGTCAGACCGGTGAGGACTTTACCTGGGCCGACTTCATACAGATGCTCAACGCCCTGTGCGGCCATAAACTCAACGGTTTTGGTCCACTGTACCGGGCTATAGAGCTGGCGAACCAGCGCGTCACGGATAGCTTCCGGCGCGGTTTCGCATTTCACATCGACGTTGTTCACAACGGAAATCGTCGGTGCGTTAAAGGTAATTTTTTCCAGCTCAACCGCCAGCTTCTCGGCAGCAGGCTTCATCAGCGCGCAGTGAGACGGCACGCTGACAGGCAGCGGCAGCGCACGCTTAGCGCCCGCTGCTTTACAGGCCGCACCGGCACGCTCAACCGCTTCTTTATGGCCTGCGATAACCACCTGACCCGGCGAGTTGAAGTTCACCGGCGAGACAACCTGGCCTTCAGCAGATTCTTCACACGCTTTTGCAATTGCAGCATCATCCAGACCGATAATGGCAGACATGCCGCCCGTGCCTTCCGGCACCGCTTCCTGCATGAATTTACCACGCAGTTCCACCAGACGTACCGCGTCAGCAAACGCGATCACGCCGGCGCACACCAGCGCAGAGTATTCACCCAGGCTATGGCCTGCAAGCAGCGCTGGCGCTTTACCGCCCTGCTGCTGCCAGACGCGCCACAGCGCAACAGATGCGGTCAGCAGCGCTGGCTGGGTCTGCCAGGTTTTGTTCAGCTCTTCGGCTGGCCCCTGCTGGGTCAGCGCCCATAAATCATAACCCAGTGCATCAGAAGCTTCACGGAAAGTCTCTTCAATGACCGGATAGTTTGCTGCCATTTCAGACAACATCCCAACGGTTTGAGAGCCCTGGCCCGGGAACACAAAAGCAAATTGCGTCATTTTTTATTCCTTATCCTAGAAACGAACCAGCGCGGAACCCCAGGTGAACCCGCCACCGAAGGCTTCAAGCAAGACCAGCTGGCCCCGTTTGATTCGTCCATCGCGTACCGCTTCATCAAATGCGCACGGTACCGACGCCGCAGAAGTGTTGCCGTGACGATCCAGGGTCACAACAACGTTATCCATCGACATGCCCAGCTTTTTCGCGGTCGCGCTGATGATGCGCAGGTTCGCCTGATGCGGCACCAGCCAGTCGAGCGAGGAACGCTCAAGGTTATTCGCTTCCAGCGTTTCATCAACGATGTGTGCCAGCTCAGTCACCGCCACCTTGAACACCTCGTTCCCTGCCATGGTCAGGTAAATCGAGTTGTCCGGATTAACGCGATCGGCGTTAGGCAGAGTCAGCAGCTCGCCGTAGCTGCCATCAGCATGCAGATGCGTAGAGATGATACCCGGCTCTTCGGACTGCCCCAGCAGCACCGCGCCCGCGCCATCACCAAAAATAATGATCGTTCCGCGATCGGTTGGATCGCAGGTGCGCGCCAGCACGTCAGCACCGATCACCAGCGCATATTTAACGGCACCGGATTTCACGTACTGATCGGCAACGCTCAGCGCATAGGTGAAGCCTGCGCACGCTGCAGCGACGTCAAACGCCGGACAGCCTTTAATGCCGAGCATGTTTTGCACCTGGCACGCTGCACTTGGGAATGCATGCGTGGCAGACGTCGTGGCGACCACGATCAAACCAATCTGTTCTTTATCAATGCCCGCCATTTCGATAGCACGCTGTGCGGCTTCGTAACCCATGGTCGACACGGTTTCGTCTGGCGCGGCAATACGACGTTCACGGATACCTGTGCGCGTGACAATCCACTCGTCAGACGTATCTACCATTTTTTCCAGATCGGCGTTGGTACGCACTTGTTTTGGCAGGTAGCTGCCGGTACCTAAAATCTTCGTATACATGTACGCTCAGTCACTTTTAGCTAATACAGATTCCAGGCGAGCGGCAATCCGCTGAGGGACTTGTCGCTGCACCGCCTGCACTGCCTGTTCAATCGCGACAGCAAATGCTCGCTGATTGGCGGCGCCATGACTCTTAATCACGATGCCGCGCAATCCTAACAGACAGGCGCCATTATACTGGTCGGGGTTGAGGTGACTGAATCGCCGCGTCAGGCTCTTTTGTAGCCAACGCTTCAATAAAATCAGCCACCAGGCGCTTTTTTTGCCTTCTCCCTGAGATTTCAGCAGAGAAAGAAACATGCGCACGACCCCTTCCATGGTCTTCAACGTGACGTTTCCGGTGAAGCCATCGCACACCAGAACATCCGTTTTACCCGTCAACAACTCATTGGCTTCGAGATAACCAATATAGTTGATGGAGGGAACCTGTTTGAGCAATTCAGCCGCTTCGCGAATGCTGTCCAGGCCTTTGGTCTCTTCTTCACCAATGTTCAGTAACGCAACACGGGGAGTGTTGATCCCGACAACTTCTTCTGCCAGCACCGATCCCATCACGGCAAACTGTGCCAGCATAGTACTATCACAGTCGACGTTAGCGCCTAAATCGAGCACCACCGTCTTGCCCTTCTGCTGATGCGGTAATACCGTCACCAGCGCCGGGCGCTCAATACCTTCAATCGGTTTGAGCAGTAATTTCGACAGCCCCATCAGCGCGCCGGTATTCCCCGCGCTAACGCAAGCCTGGGCTCGCCCTTCTTTCACCAGCTCCAGCGCTATCCGCATAGAGCTGCCACGACTGTTGCGAATAGCCTGCGAGGGTCGGGCATCACTGGCAATAACTGACTGCGCAGGAATAATCTGCAGACGCGAACGTTGTTCAAAGTCAGCTTTTGCGAGTAATGGCGTGATTGCGTCGGGATTGCCGACTAAAAGAAGTGTGAGTTGCGAATTAGAATTCAGTGCCTGCAATGCTGCAGGCACTGTCACGGAAGGGCCAAAATCTCCCCCCATGACATCTAACGCCAGGGTTAGACGTGTCAAGGTATCGTCGCAGCCTGGTTCGGTAAATTCCCCGTTTGCACGGGGAAATCCTCACTAAGCCTAATCACGCTTACGCGTGATTACTTAGTGATAACCTTGCGGCCGCGGTAGAAACCGTCAGCGGTGATGTGGTGACGCAGGTGTTTCTCACCAGAAGTCTTGTCTACAGACAGGCTGGTAACTGCGGTCAGCGCGTCATGGGAACGACGCATGCCACGTTTGGAACGGGTTGGTTTATTCTGTTGTACGGCCATGGACCTTACTCCTCAATTACTTACGCTTTAAGCTGGCTAATACGGCAAATGGGTTTGGTTTTTGCGCTTCATCAGGCAGTTCCCCAAAGACCATGTCCGCCTCGGACACTTCACAGTGTTCAGAATCATGCACCGGAACTACTGGCAAGGTGAGGATGATTTCATCTTCAACCAGAGCCAGAAGATCTATTTCACCGAATTCGTTAACCTCAATCGGCTCATACGCTTCCGGGAGTGCTTCAGCCTGTTCGTCAGAACGGACCGGACTGAAACAATACGTTGTGTGAACATGCTGTACAAACGGTTTCCCGCAACGCTGACACTCGAGCGTTACCGTTACCTTCGCATCACCGGTTAAAACGGCGAGACGCTGGTTGTCGATAGCGAACGACATGGAGCATTCTACATCACTGTCCACACTGACTACGGATTCGGCAATACGCTCAGCCTGATCGGAAGTATAGATACCTTCATAATCGAGGCGTTTTTGAGCCGTACGAACCGGATCAAGAGTCAGGGGTAATTTTACCTTTTGCATAGGGCGCGCATATTAACTTTGTAACGTCATAGAGTCAAAGAAAAAGGCAACCAGAGCTGCCTTTTGCCAATTATTCGCACACATTGCGGCCTGTAGTTTAAAATGGCTGGCATCGATACGCTATATCTGGTGATAAAAATATGCCAAATCTCGTCCTTGCTTCCACGTCTCCCTATCGCCGAATGTTGCTGGAAAAGCTCGGGATCCCGTTTGAATGCGCCGCGCCAGAGGTTGATGAGACGCCACAGCCGGGTGAATCACCGCGTCATCTGGTGACGCGTCTCGCTAAAGAGAAAGCGCAGTCGCTGGCAGCACGTTACCCCGCACATTTGATTATAGGCTCCGATCAGGTTTGCGTACTGGACGGCGAAATCACCGGCAAGCCCCATACGGAGGAGAACGCCTGCCAGCAGCTTCTACGTGCACGAGGCAGTATCGTGACCTTTTATACCGGCCTGGCGCTTTACAACTCCGCTTCCGGTCATCTGCAAACTGAATGCGAACCGTTCGACGTGCACTTCCGCCATCTCAGCGAGCAGGAGATTATGGATTATGTGCGCCGTGAGCGACCGCTGAACTGCGCGGGGAGCTTTAAAAGTGAAGGATTGGGGATTGCACTTTTCGACAAGCTGGACGGTCGGGATCCCAACACCCTGGTGGGGTTACCGCTAATTGCCCTGTGTCAGATGTTAAGACGAGAAGAGTGTAATCCGCTGACGATGTGACTGGGACGTTGCGGCCTGATGCCCTCACCCGCCCCTCTCCCACAGGGAGAGGGAGGAAGGCAAAATCAGCCGCGCAAAACCTTAAGACAGCGTTTCAGCTGCTCATCCAGCGGCGCTTCAATACGGATCACTTCACCGGTATTCGGATGGGTAAACTTCAGCGCTGCCGCATGCAGGAACAGACGCGACAGCCCCGTTCCCGCCAGCTGCTTATCAAACTCGCGGTCGCCATAGCGGTCATCAAACGCGATGGGATGCCCTGCAAACTGCGTATGCACGCGGATCTGGTGGGTGCGACCGGTGACCGGACTGCAGCGCACCAGCGTGGCAAACTCATAGCGCTCTTCAACCTTAAAGCGCGTCTCAGACGGTTTCCCTTCCTGGCTCACGCGGACAATACGCTCACCGCTTTGCAGAATATTTTTCAGCAGCGGCGCCTGCACCACTTTAACATGGGACTGCCACTGGCCGCGCACCAGCGCCAGATAGTCTTTCTGCATCCCTTTTTCACGCAGCTGTTCATGCAGAGAACGCAGCGCGGAACGCTTTTTCGCCACCAGCAGTACGCCAGAAGTATCGCGGTCAAGACGATGCACCAGTTCAAGGAAGCGCGCTTCCGGGCGCAGGGCACGCAGCCCTTCAATCACGCCGAAGCTCAGACCGCTACCGCCATGAACAGCCGTTCCTGACGGTTTATTCAGCACCAGAATGTGGTCGTCTTCATAAAGGATCACATCACTCAGGGCCGCCACTTTCTGTAGCTTCGGTGATACGGTCTCTTCTTCACGCTCTGCCACACGCACCGGTGGAATACGCACTTCGTCACCGGCTTCGAGTTTGTACTCGGGCTTCACGCGTTTTTTGTTAACCCGCACCTCGCCCTTACGCAGGATGCGGTAAATCATGCTCTTTGGCACCCCTTTTAGCTGGGTGCGCAAAAAGTTATCGATACGCTGCCCCGCTTCATCTTCGGCGATGGCAACCATTTTTACGGCTGGAGTCTCTGTTTTCATGGTTGGCGATTCTAAATATCGCCAGCCATTAGCGCCACTCATTTTTCTATGCTTATATTTACTTTTATCCGGCCTGCTACCCGTTTCGCGCAACCGATTTGGTGGTTATTAAACCAATCGCCATTCTGAAGTGAAGAAACTGTGAGTAACCGGGTGATAATTGGTAAAAGTCATCTTGCTATAACCCGGCGAGCAGTGGAATAATGAGGCTGTTTTCCGTGTTAAATCCTGGTTAAGTAAGGATGTTGACGGAATGACCAATTTTGTCTGACCGATCATCCACGCAGCAATGGCGTAAGACGTATTGATCTTTCAGGCAGTTAGCGGGCTGCGGGTTGCAGTACTTCCCGGTATAAGGATTGTTCTCTGGAGAGTTCTACCCAGGCAATTCCCCTGATAATTGCGCTGTGTTTCCGTATGAAATACAGGCAACCGACACTCTGCGCCTCTTAAGCGAGCGACAACCGTGAGGTTGGCGACGTGAACAGACACGAGGCCATCGGTTCATACCCCGGAAAGCGTCACCTTGCCCGCAGCTTTGTCGTCAATGTAAGAATAACGAGTAAGTTACGATGAAAAGAATGTTAATCAACGCAACTCAGCAAGAAGAGTTGCGTGTCGCCCTTGTGGATGGGCAGCGCCTGTACGATCTGGATATCGAAAGTCCTGGACACGAACAGAAAAAAGCGAACATTTACAAAGGTAAAATCACCCGCATTGAACCAAGCCTTGAAGCTGCATTTGTCGATTACGGTGCTGAGCGTCATGGTTTCCTCCCTCTGAAAGAAATTGCCCGCGAATATTTCCCTGCAAACTACAACGCCCATGGCCGCCCAAACATCAAAGATGTGCTGCGTGAAGGTCAGGAAGTTATCGTTCAGATTGATAAAGAAGAGCGTGGCAACAAAGGTGCCGCACTAACAACCTTTATCAGCCTGGCAGGGAGCTATCTGGTTCTGATGCCAAACAACCCGCGTGCGGGTGGCATCTCTCGCCGTATCGAAGGTGATGACCGTACCGAGCTGAAAGAAGCGCTGGCAAGCCTCGAGCTGCCTGATGGCATGGGGCTTATCGTGCGTACCGCAGGCGTTGGCAAATCCGCCGAAGCGCTGCAGTGGGACCTGAGCTTCCGTCTGAAGCACTGGGAAGCCATCCAGAAAGCAGCGGAAAGCCGCCCTGCTCCGTTCCTGATCCACCAGGAAAGCAACGTTATCGTGCGTGCCTTCCGTGACTACCTGCGTCAGGACATCGGTGAAATTCTGATCGATAACCCGAAAGTACTTGAGCTGGCGCGCCAGCACATTGCCGCGCTGGGTCGTCCGGATTTCACCAGCAAAATTAAACTGTACACCGGTGAAATACCGCTGTTCAGCCACTATCAGATCGAATCCCAGATTGAGTCCGCCTTCCAGCGTGAAGTACGTCTGCCATCCGGCGGTTCTATCGTTATTGATACCACTGAAGCGCTGACCGCTATCGACATCAACTCCGCGCGTGCAACTCGCGGTGGAGATATCGAAGAGACTGCTTTCAACACTAACCTCGAAGCCGCTGATGAAATCGCCCGCCAGCTCCGCCTGCGCGACCTGGGTGGTCTGATTGTTATCGACTTCATCGACATGACCCCTGTTCGCCACCAGCGTGCGGTTGAAAACCGTCTGCGCGAAGCGGTGCGTCAGGACAGAGCGCGTATCCAGATTAGCCATATCTCACGCTTTGGCCTGCTGGAGATGTCCCGTCAGCGTCTGAGCCCGTCACTCGGTGAGTCCAGCCATCACGTTTGTCCGCGCTGCTCCGGCACCGGTACCGTACGCGATAACGAATCTCTGTCCCTCTCTATTCTGCGTCTGATTGAAGAAGAAGCGCTGAAAGAGAACACCAAAGAGGTTCACGCGATTGTTCCTGTGCCAATTGCCTCCTACCTACTGAACGAAAAACGTGCAGCAGTAAGTGCAATTGAAGCTCGTCAGGGCGGCGTTCGCTGCATTATCGTACCAAACGATCAGATGGAAACCCCGCACTACCACGTGCTGCGTGTCCGTAAAGGCGAAGAGACGTCAACGCTCAGCTACCTGCTGCCGAAGCTGCATGAAGAAGAGATGGCCCTGCCGTCCGATGAAGAGCCAGCCGAGCGCAAGCTGCCTGAGCAGCCTGCGTTAGCGACCTTCATCATGCCTGAAGCACCGCCTGAAGCAGCCCTGGAAAAACCGGCGGCCAAACCTGCGGCTCAGAAACCAGAAGCAACGGCAGCGAAAGCCCAGCCGGCCCAGCCGGGTCTGCTGAGCCGCTTCTTTGGCGCGCTGAAGAAGATGTTTGCCGGTGAGGAAGTTCAGCCTGAGCAGCCGAAAGAAGAGCCAAAAGCGGCCAAGCCTGAGCGTCAGCAGGACCGCCGTAAGCGTCAGAACAACCGCCGCGATCGTAACGACCGCAGCGATCGTAACGACCGCAGCGATCGCAATGACCGCAGCGAGCGTCGTGACAACCGTGACAACCGTGACAACCGCTCTGAGAATAACGAAGGCCGTGAGCAACGCGAAGACAACCGTCGCAACCGTCGCGAGAAACAGCAGCAGAATGTTGAAGATCGTGAAATTCGCCAGCAGGCGGGCGATGAGTCTGAGAAGAGCAAACAGCGTGACGACCAGCAGCCGCGCCGTGAACGCAACCGTCGCCGTAACGACGAGAGGCGTCAGGCACAGCAGGAAGTCAAAAACCTGAACCGCGAAGAGCCTGTTGAACAGCAGGACGGCGAGCAGGAAGAACGTACTCAGGTAATGCCACGTCGTAAGCAGCGCCAGCTTGCTCAGAAAGTTCGTTTCGCCTCCGAAGCAACCGAAGAGTCAGCAATTGTCCCGGTTGAAACTCGCGAGAGCGCAGCCGGTACTCAGCTTGCAAAAGTTGACCTGCCAGCCGTCGTTGATAACAACGTTGAGCAGGATGATAACGGTGAAAACCGTGATAACGCCGGCATGCCGCGCCGTTCACGTCGTTCCCCACGTCATCTGCGCGTCAGCGGCCAGCGCCGTCGTCGCTATCGTGACGAGCGTTACCCAACTCAGTCGCCAATGCCGCTGACCATAGCCTGTGCTTCACCAGAAATGGCCTCCGGCAAAGTCTGGATCCGCTACCCGGTAGCGCGTCCGGAGCAGGTTGTTGAAGAACAGCCAGTAACCGAAGAGGTTATTGCACCTGCGGCAGCGGTAGAAGAGGTCGTGACTGAAGCGGCAACCGTGGTCGAACCTCAGGCTGTTGAAACTGCAGCCCCTCAGGTAGCTGAAGTCGAAACCACGCATCCGGAAGTGATTGCAGCGCCGGTTGATGCCGCACCGCAGCTTATTGCTGAAGAAGATGTCGTGGTGGCTGAGGAAATCGCTGAAGAGGCTGAACCTGTAGCCGCAGTGGAAGACACCGCTGAAGCCATTGTCGAAACTACCACTGAAGAAGTCATTCAGGACGTTGAGATTCAGGTTGAGCCGGTTGTTGAAGAACCGAAAGCGCCTGAAGTGAAACCAGAGCCGGTTGTTTCTGCGCCAGCCGCTGCCCACGTGGCGACAGCACCAATGACGCGCGCTCCGGCGCCGGATTACGTGCCTGAAGCACCGCGTCACAGCGACTGGGTTCGCCCGGCCTTCAGCTTCGAAGGTAAAGGCGCAGCCGGTGGCCACAGTGCAACGCATCAGGCGACTGCACCGGCAACGCGTCCACAGTCTGTCGAATAACGACAAACGACACTGAAAGTAAAAAGCCGACCCTCTGGTCGGCTTTTTTTATGGCTGCTGCACAGGCTTCCTCATCCCGGTCACCTCCGGCATGACCTGCCGCATCAACTCCAGAAAACGCCGCAAGCGTGCCGGATAATAACGGGACCAGGGATAAACCAGATGCACCGGTAGCGCCGCTGGCTGCCACTCCGGCAGCAAGTGCACCAGCCGCCCTTCCTGAATATCGTCCTGTACCGTCCAGCTGGAGACCACCGCCACGCCAAGCCCGGTGAGTGCAGTGTTACGTGCGACATAAAGGCTGTCGGTGCTGAGGCGTGGCGTAATAGCAATCCGCGCGGTGGCGGGCGAGGCATCGTGAAAAAGCTCCACATGGCGCTGGTAGAAAGAGCTGATGGCTATCCAGGGAAACTGCTGCAAATCCTCCGGCGCGTTAACCGTTGGAAAACGGGCCAGCAGTGCCGGTGAAGCCACCACCGAGCGCGGCACCTCCGCCAGCAGTACGGACACGGTCGCCGGATCGACCTCCACACCTACCCGAATAGCACAGTCCAGGTTGTCACCGAGGAAATCCGCCGACCGATCGTTGAGCATCCACTCAATCGAAAGCTGCGGATAGCGTTGCAAAAATTCGGTTACGGGTTTAAGAAGCTGATCCTGACCAAACGCGTGGGGAGCGCGCACCCGCAGCACGCCTACCGGCTCATCTTCCGTCTGCCCCACCTCATCTTCCAGCGCCAGCCAGCTGTCAATCACCCGACGGGCGTGCTGATAGCAGCGCTCGCCGTCATCCGTCAGCCGCGTCGTGTGGGTGGTGCGCAATATCAGGCGTACGCCCAGCATGGTCTCAAGCGACTGTAACCGTCTGCTCACAGTGGCCTGGGTGGTGGCCAGCTGCCGTGCCGCCGCAGAGAGAGAACCCGCCTCCACGATGCGAACAAACGTCCGCATTAGCTCCACCCTGTCTATACGCTCAGCTCTTTTCATCGCCTTTTCATTTATACGTTCAACGTATAAGCGTTTTACCACCGGGCCCGCTACCGTCGCAAGGCGTACTGATAAAAAATAGCCTCACACGACGAATGAGGAACTTCTTATGAACACAACAACCGCCGCCCATGCCGTGAGCCGCTGGGTGATTTTAATGCTGGCGATCGGTGCAGGTTTCAGCGTGGCATCAATCTATTATGCCCAGCCTCTGCTGCCGCTGATGGGCGCAGACCTTCATCTGAGTATCGAAGGAATGGGCATGGTCCCGACGCTCACCCAGGCGGGATATGCCCTGGGGATCCTGTTCCTGCTTCCGCTCGGCGATCGCCACGACCGCAGGACGTTAATCCTGATAAAGAGTGCGGCGCTGGCGCTGTTTCTTCTCGGCTGTAGCCTGACCGGGCAGATCCACTCTCTGCTGCTGGCAAGCCTGCTCATTGGCATGGCCGCCACCATGGCACAGGATATCGTCCCTGCCGCGGCAATCCTTGCGCCGGAAGGTAAACAGGGGAAAACCGTAGGTACAGTAATGACCGGGCTGCTGATGGGTATCTTATTATCAAGAACCGTAAGCGGCGTGGTGGGTGAAGCGTTTGGCTGGCGCGTCATGTACCAGCTGGCGGCGGCGAGCATTGCGTTCATCGGCGTGATGATGTGGTTTGTGCTTCCCCGTTTTGCCATTCACTCCACGCTGAGCTACCCCGCGCTGATGCGCTCAATGGAACACCTGTGGCGTCGCTATCCGGCGCTGCGCCGTGCGGCGCTGGCTCAGGGCTTTCTGTCGATTGCCTTTAGCGCCTTCTGGTCTACACTTGCGGTCATGCTGCTTGAGCACTATCACCTGGGCAGTGCCGTAGCGGGTGGTTTTGGTATTGCAGGTGCCGCCGGTGCGTTAGCTGCCCCGCTGGCAGGAGGTCTGGCGGATAAACTGGGTGCAGGAAAAGTCACGCAGCTTGGTGCCGTTCTTGTGACCGTCTCATTTGCCCTGATGTTCCTGATGCCCGCGCTGGGCGTTCATGGACAGCTGATTCTGATCGCCATCTCTGCCGTCGGGTTCGACCTGGGTCTGCAGTCAAGCCTGGTCGCTCACCAGAATCTGGTATACAGCCTTGAACCACAGGCTCGGGGTCGTCTCAACGCCCTGCTCTTTACGGTGGTCTTTATCGGGATGGCGCTGGGTTCCGCGTTAGGCAGCAATATCTACTCGCTGGCTGGCTGGACGGGTGTGGTCGCGCTGGCGACAGCCTGTGGCGTCATTGCACTGGCAATTCGTCTGATTGAAAGCGCACGTGTCGCCTCCGCATCAGCAGAAGTTGCATAAAAAAAATGCCCAATCCAGGCGGATTGGGCAGTAAAACATGCCCAGTTTCAAGACATGTTCCAAGAGGTCAAGATGTTATTTGTTCAGCTGGAACAGAGACATGCCCTGCATATCGCTAAACGCTTTATAAGACGCCTGCAAGGCCGCCTGCTGCATGGTGTAAGAGGAAATCGCTTCGTTCCAGTCAACATCAACCAGGTCGCTCATCTGCTTGGTCTGACCCAGCGCGCGGTCATCACCCAGCGTATCGAGTTTTTCCAGCTCGTTCATCTTGGTTCCCACATCCGCAACGACCGTCAGGACATTGTTCTGGGAGTTTTTGATGCCGATTTGCGCATTGGCAATCACCTGGCTTTGCGCCGTTGCAGCAGCCGGATCGTTTTCAATCGGCGTCTTCAGCGAGGCAATGGCAGAATCCAGGATTTTGAACATGTTCGTCTGGCCATATCCACCGCCCGGCAGCTGTTCTGCATTACTGGTAATGCTTTCGAAAATTTGCTGGCCGGTATGGCTAATGGTCATATTTCGCGCCGTATCAACCTGCTGCGTGATGGCCTCTGCGCCGCCGTTGTAATCCCCGGTCGCGGCATCAAACGGTGCTCTCTCGGTTTTGTATCCCGCAAAGATAAAGCGACCATTACCATCCGTCGTGTTGGCCAGGTTCATAAGCTGATCGCGGATCCCCTGAATATCGGTCGCCAGAGAAAGACGGTCGTCATCGCTTAACGTGCCGTTAGACGCGTAAACGAGCTTCTCGCGCACGCTCGAGATCGCGGTGTTGACCTGGGTTAACACGTTATCTTCCAGCGAGACCTTCTGCGTAGCAAAGGTACGCGCGAGCGCAAACTGGCTGTTTTGCGACTGAGACTGTGACAGAACGATGGCCTGCGATGCGGCGATAGGATCGTCCGAAGGACGATTGACGCGCTTGCCGGTGGACATCTGCTCACCGTAGCTCAGCCATCTGCTCTGGGAATCGGTGATCCCACGCATGTTCTGCTCGTACATCATCTGGGTGCTAATACGCATTGTTCACCTCAACCTTAACGAATGTTGATAATTGCATCGAAGAGCGTACTGGCAGTCTGGAGAACCTGGGCGTTGGCCAGGTAATACTGCTGATAACGCTGCAAATTGCCATACTCTTCGTCGAGGTTTACCCCAGAGATGGTCTGCTGCTGCTTGATTAACTGCGTTTCCACGTTGGCTTTCGTCTGGCTGCTCACCTTCAGTGACGCCGTTGAGCTACCGACGGTACTGACGAGAGAGGCATACGCATCGTTGAAGGTTTTGTTTCCACCCACCACTTTGCCGTTTTGCAGATCGAGCAGTTTTTGGCCGTTACGGTTATCACTCTCGCCGCCGTTCTGAACCGATGCCATCGCCAGCTTGGACTCGTCGCTGATCGCGAGTTCCATGTTCATGATGACGTTGGAAACAGGCTTCACGGTAAAGCTGTCTTTGGTGTTTGCCGTACCGCTCACGTTGACGTTAAGGCCATCAAACGACAGATTGCCGCTGGCATCCGGGCTCATCGTAAAGCTGGTTTTGTCTGAAGTACGGGTAACCGTCCAGTCAGTGCCGTTAAACTGCAGCTTATAGTCTGTCGCCTGGACCTGCTTGCTGTCCGCTACAGAAGCCGTAACAACCGCCGAACCGCCGTTCTTGCTGCTGGACAGGACCGCCGGAGAGCCGAAGTTGAACAGCTTACCGCCCGCATCACCGTTCGCATCAAAGCCGGCTTCATGCTGCGTGTTCATTGAATCTGCAAAGGCCAGCGCCATCTGGTTCAGGGTGTTACGAGCTTTATCAAGATCTTCCGTGCGGAAGGTCAGTAAACCGCCTAAAGAACCGGTGGTAATCATCTTTTCCGGGATCTCGACATTACCCGCTACGTCGTCGACATAGGCCACGGTGGTACGAGCCGGATCTGCACTCGACTTCACGGCAGCCAGCTGGTTGGCTTTGCTGCCCTGAACCAGGCTGTAACCGTTGCCAAAAGAGATGTTAAACGTACCGCTATCCTGAACAGACACTTCCACGCCGACGATTTTGTTCAGCTCATTGACGAGCTGATCGCGCTGGTCGAGCAGATCGTTAGGCGATGCGCCCGCACCGACGCCGGTCAGACGAGAAATCTGATCGTTCAGGTTCGCAATCTGTTTGGCATAGTTGTTGATCTGAGACACGCTGGTCCCAATGGCGGTATTGACCTGCGTATCCTGATCGCGCAGATACTGATCGTTGGTTTTGAACTGATTGACCAGACCACCCGCTTTACCCAGCACCGTCTGACGTGCAGCCGGGTCTTCCGCGTTGCTCACCAGCGTTTGCAGGCTTTTGAAGAAATCCTGCAGGGTGGTGGAGAGCGAGTTGGTGGTATCAGAGAGCACATCGTCGATTTTTGACATCTGCTGATAGCGCGTCGTCAGACCGCTGCTCTGCGTCTGCGCGGCGCGCAGCTGGTTGGTGATGAAGGCGTCATACTCACGCTGGACACCGGAGACATAAACCCCGTTACCCACCCAGCCACCGCCGGTCAGCGTGCTGTTAGATGCGCCCAGCACCGTGGTCTGGCGGGTGTAACCTGCCACGTTATAGCTTGAAATATTATTACTGACGGTATTGAGTGCCGACTGCGCAGCACTGAGGCCACTCATGGCGCTGTTAATCAAACTGGACATGGGGGTTCCTTTTATACGTTCAGACACGAGTCCTGATGAAGGTTATCGGCAACCTCCACCGGGACTTGAGAACTTTCAGAACAGATTTTCAATATCTGTGCTATAGGCTTTGCTGACTTTCTCGCCCATGGATTTCAGCTGCTGGATCATGCTGGTGAGCTTGCGTGCATAGTTCGGGTCAGTCGCGTAGCCCGCGTTTTGTAAGGCCTGAGCGCCCTGCTCCGCCGTCGCCGCCTGCGTAACGGCGGTATAACGCGGATTTCGGCTCAGCAGGCCAACGTAGTCGGACAATGCTTCCAGATAAGAGCTGTAGACGCGGAATTTTGCTTTGACCTTCACCGCCGCACCGTTCTCGTATTCGGTGGTCGTGATCTCCGTTGTTGGCCCCTTCCAGCTGGAGGTGGCCTTCACGCCGAAGATGTTGAAGCTCGGCTCGCCGTTTTCCTTGCGGATCTGGCGCTGGCCCCAGCCCGACTCCAGCGCGGCCTGCGCCAGAATCAGATGATGCGGCACGCCGCTCTGTTCGCTGGCAAGGCGCGCGGGCAGAGAAAGCTGCGCCAGGAAGTCTTTGCTGTCACCGGAGAGCGGCTCATCGCCGCTGCCCGTGGCTTTTGGCATCGCTTTACGCACCATTTGCGTCAGAGCCTGGTTCTGATAACTGGTCACCGTTTCCAGGTCGAACTTCATCGGCACCTGCTGCGTCTGTTCCTGAGGCTGAATGCCCTGCGCGGCTTCGGTCTGTTTCACAATCATGTCAGCCAGACCGAGGCCTTTACCGGCGGTCATCTGCTGCGCAATCTGCTGGTCATACATGCTGGTGTAGAGACGCGTTGAATCACTGCTGAACATCCCGTCTTTCGGCAGGGTTTCACGCATGCTTTTCAGCATCATCTGTACAAACATCCCTTCCACCTGGCGGGCGACCGGGCGGATGTTCGCCGCCGGGTCTTTTCCTGCTTTGGTTTTCAGTTCGTTGAGCGACTGGGCATCCCAGGCTGCACTGGTCAACAGTTTGCTATCGGTCAGCATTAGATGATTTCCAGTTTGGCGCGCAGGCAGCCCGCGCTTTGCATGGATTGCAGAATGGACATCAGATCCATCGGCGTTGCACCCAGGGCGTTCAGGGCTCGCACCACGCTGTTCAGGTTGGCACTGGAGCGAACGCTCTGCAGCGACCCGCCGCTCTGACGCATATCAATCTGCGTTTGCGGCGTCACTACCGTCTGACCGCCACCAAATGGCGTATTCGGCTGGCTCACGTTCGCGGAGCGGTTTACCGTTACGGAGAGGTTGCCCTGCGCTACGGCACAGCTGTCCAGCGACACTTCCCGGTTCATGACCACCGAGCCGGTACGGGAGTTGATGATCACCTTGGCATCCTGAACCGGAACGTTCACTTCCATATTCTGGATATCTGCCAGCATGCGCACCTGGTTGCTGCTGCCGGTAGAGGTACGGATCTGCACGGTGCGCGCATCGAGTGCCGTTGCATTACCGTAGCCGCGGCTGCGGTTGATGGTATCGGCAATTTGCTGCGCCATGGTGAAGTCTTCATTATTGAGCTGCAGGTTGATGGTGTTGCCCGCGCCAAACTGGGTCGGCAGTTCACGCTCAATGATCGCCCCGTTGGTGATACGTCCACCGTTAAGCTGGTTCACCTGCACGCTGCTTCCGCCTGCGGATGCGCCCGCACCGCCAACCAGAATGTTCCCCTGCGCCAGCGCATAGACCTGGCTGTCGACGCCTTTCAGCGGGGTCATCAGCAGCGTACCGCCGCGCAGGCTTTTGGCGTTACCCATTGAGGAGACCACCACGTCAATGGTCTGCCCCTGACGAGCAAACGCCGGGTAGGACGCGGTGACCATTACCGCGGCCATGTTTTTCAGCTGCATGTTAGTTCCCGCCGGCACGGTAATGCCGAGCTGGGAAAGCATGTTGTTCAGACTTTGGGTAGTGAACGGTGTCTGGGTGGTCTGGTCACCGGTACCATCCAGGCCAACCACCAGGCCATAGCCAATAAGGGAGTTTTCACGTACTCCCTGAACGCTGGTGAGGTCGCGAATACGGTCAGCCTGGGCAAACGTTGCCACCAGCGCGAGCGCCACGGCGAAGATCGATTTAAACATGGGTCACCTCGCTTACATTGGCGATAAATTAAGGAAGAAGCGCTGCAGCCAACCCATATTTTGCGCTTCATTGATATAGCCGTTCCCGACGTACTCAATGCGCGCATCCGCCACCTGGGTAGATGGAACGGTGTTGGTGCCGCTGATGGTGCGAGGGTTAACCACGCCCGAGAAGCGAATGAATTCAGTGCCCTGGTTGATGGCGATCTGTTTTTCACCCACAACGTGCAGGTTGCCGTTAACCAGTACCTGGTCAACCGTGACCGTCAGCGTGCCGCTGAAGGTGTTGCTGGCGTTCGCGCCGCCTTTACCGTTAAAGGTGTTGCCGCCGGAGGCCTCAACATCCGCACGGGCATTGCCGAACAGGCCCTGCAGATAGCGTGGCACGGTATCGAAGCCAAAATTGGTTTTGCCATCGCGGCTGGCGTTCGCCGACGAGCTCTTGCTCGCGCTGACATTTTCCTGCAGCACAATGGTCAATGTATCGCCGACGTTACGCGGGCGGCGATCTTCAAACAGCGGCTGATAGCCGTAATTAATCGGCTGCGCGGTCTGGAAAATGGAGCCGTTTACCACTGGCGCGGGGCCAGGAACGGGTTGGGCAGTCGTCGCACCCTGGACCAATGGTTTAGACGGGATCAAAGCACACCCGCTAAGGGTGACAGCCAGAACAGTCAGTATCGGATAACGAAACGCCGCGTTTTTTTGCATTGCCTTCATCTTCGAAAACAGGGAGCCGGCGCGGCGTTTACCGCACCGGGCTACACCTTAGAGTTGCGTCAGTTTCTGCAGCATCTGGTCGGTCGTCGACACTGCTTTACTGTTAATTTCATACGCGCGCTGGACCTGGATCATATTCACCAGCTCTTCCGCCACGTTCACGTTGGACGTTTCAACATAACCCTGGTACAGCAGACCCGCGCCGTTCAGACCCGGGGTGCTCTCATTCGGCGTACCGGAGGATTGCGTTTCGGTGTAGAGGTTCTCACCAATGCTTTCCAGACCGGTATCGTTCATGAAGGTGGTCAGGTTGAGCTGCCCGACCTGAACCGGCGCGGCCTGTCCCTGCTGGGTCACGCTGACCACACCGTCACGTCCAATGGTGATGCTCAGGGCGTTCGCCGGGATGGTAATCGCAGGCTGAACCTGGAAACCGCCCGCCGTCACCAGTTGGCCGTTCTGATCGACCTGGAACGAACCGTCGCGGGTGTAGGCAGAGGTCCCGTCAGGCAGCTGCACCTGGAAGAAGCCCTGGCCTTTGATTGCCACGTCTTTACTGTTGTTGGTCTGAGACAGGTTGCCCTGGCTGTGCAGACGTTCGGTGGCCACCGGACGAACACCGGTACCGATCTGCAGGCCCGAAGGCAGCGTCGTCTGTTCAGAAGACTGCGCGCCCGGCTGGCGGATGGTTTGATAAAGCAAATCTTCGAAAACGGCACGCTGACGCTTGAAACCATTGGTGCTCACGTTTGCCAGGTTGTTGGCAATCACGTCCATATTGGTTTGCTGGGCGTCCAGGCCAGTTTTCGCGATCCATAAAGAACTGATCATAAGGAGTCCTGTTAACTCATAGCCAGAAGTTGGTTAGCCTTGCCCGCGTTTTCATCCACGCTGCTGATGATCTTCATCTGCATTTCAAAACGACGGGCGCTGGCGATCATGTCGGTCATGGCTTCGACCGGCTTGACGTTACTGCCTTCCAGAACGCCGGACATCACGCGGATGCTCGGATCGGCCTGTAACGTGGCGCCACGCGTCGCCTGAGCCGCCTGGGTCAGGCGGAACATGCCGTCGTCGCCACGCTGCACGTCTTTGGCTTCCGCCTTCACCAGCTTCAGACGTCCGACGGCCGCAACGGTGTTGGCCGGGTCGCCCGGATTCAGCGCCGAAATGGTGCCGTCCGCAGCGATAGTGAGCTCGGAGCCTTCCGGCACGGTCAGCGGACCCGCTTCCCCCATCACCGGATGCCCCTGAATCGTCAGCTGGCCCGTCGCGCTCACCTGAATGTTGCCGTTACGGGTATAGCCTTCGCTGCCGTCCGCCGTTTGCACCGCCAGCCAGCCGTCCTGCTGCAAGGCAACGTCCAGCGGGCGTGAGGTGTAATCCATCTGCCCTGGCGTCATATCGGCGCCAGGGGTTGATGCTGTCACCAGCGTACGGGTCGGCAGGGAAAGCCCTTCTACCGGCACCGCGCGAAGCGCATTAAGCTGGGCGCGAAAGCCCGGCGTTGAGGCGTTTGCCAGGTTGCTGGCGGTAACGGCCTGCTGATTGAGCGTCTGACTTGCCGCGCCCATCGCGGTATATATTGCGTGATCCATTGCGCTTTCCTGTTAGCCGCTTAACGCAGGTTAACCAGCGTGTTGAGGATCTGGTCCTGGGTTTTGATGGTCTGCGCGTTCGACTGATAGTTACGCTGCGCGACGATCATGTTCACCAGTTCTTTACTCATATCCACGTTGGAGGCTTCCAGCGCGCCGTTGGTCAGCTTGCCGAAGTTACCGGTGCCTGCGGTGCCCAGCAGCGCCACGCCGGAAGACTGTGTGGCAGACCAGACGTTGTCGCCTTCAGACTTCAGGCCTTCGTTGTTGGCGAAGTTTGCCAGCACGATCTGACCCAGAACCTGAGACTGTTCGTTAGAGTAGCTTCCCACCACGGTGCCATCGTCGTTGATCTGGTAGCTCACCAGGTCGCCAGGCTTGTAGCCGTTCTGATTGGTTGCCACCACGCTGTTTGCACCGGTGTTCTGCTGCATGGAGTTCTGGAAACTCAGGGAGAAGGTCGCCGCCGTCGCACCGCTGACAGAACCCGTGGTGATGTTAATGGCCGGCGTGGCGTTTGGCGCTGCGCTCAGCACGCCCGCTGCGTCGTAGTTATACACACCCGCCAGGTTACCGTTCGCATCAAAGTTCATCTGCGCCGCTTTCGTCGCAGCAGAACCCGCAACGCTGCCGTCCTGAGTGTAAAGATCCCATTTATTGTTGGCCGTCTTAACGTAGTAGACGTACATGTTATGGGCGTTACCCTGGCTGTCGAATACGGTCACGGTACCTTTTTTGTTATAGGTATCCGGGTTGGTCGCATCGAAGGGAGCGGTTTGAACAGGATCGGTTGAGTTCAGGTTGATCTGCTGCGTGGCGGTGGTGGTTGATTTCGCCGCCATCAGGGTATTCGGGATAGTAATCGCCTGAGGGTTCGCACCGGTCTGAACGGTTGGAGGCGTTCCTGCTGCCGGGTAGCCCGTCAGCTGCATGCCCTGCATGTTAACCAGCGTACGGTTTTCATCCAGTTTGAACTGGCCGTTACGGCTGTAGAACACGGAACCGTTAGAATCGACCATACGGAAGAACCCGTTCTGGCTGATGGCAACGTCCAGGCCACGGCCGGTGTTGGTGGTGGTGCCGTCGCTAAAGTCCTGAGTGATGCCTGCAACTTTCACGCCCAGACCCACTTTGGAACCGGCAAACATGTCTGCAAAAGAAGCAGAACCGGATTTAAAACCATAGGTCGCGGAGTTGGCGATGTTGTTGCCAATGACGTCCAGGTTGGTGGCCGCAGCATTCAGGCCGCTGACCGCTTGAGAAAAGGCCATGACTTACTCCTGATAAGTGTTAAGGCTTAGATAATCTGCCGAACTTCGTCGAGTGTGGTGGAACCAGAGGTTCCCAAATCCAGTTTGTTGCCGTCGCTTCCTTTAATCACGCCCTGGACCAGCGCGAACTGCAGCGGCTGCGCCACCAGCTGGGTCGTCCCGTTGCTGGCGCTGATCGCTACTTTGTAAGAACCGTTTGGTGCTTTAGTGCCGTCGGTCAGGCTGCCATCCCAAGTAAAGGTGTGAACGCCCGCCTTCAGCTCACCGATATCAATGGTGCGCACGACCGTGCCGTTGCTGTCGGTAATGGTTGCGGTAACTTTCTCCGCCGCCTGCTGCAGCTCAACGCCAAACGGCGTGGTGGTCGTTGTGGTGTTCCCTTCAGTGGTGCTGGTGCCCGCCAGAATCGTGGTTCCCGGGATCATCACCCCGTGACCAATCAGGCTCGCGGCCTGCAGAGACTGGCTGCTGCCAATCTGGCCGGAAACGGCACCGAGGGTAGTGTTGAGCTTCTCAATGCCGCTCACGGTGCTGATCTGCGCAAGCTGCGTGGTCAGTTCGTTATTCTGCATTGGGTTGGTGGGATCCTGGTTCTTAAGCTGCGCCACCAGCAGCGTCAGAAAGCTGCCCTGAAGATCGGAGGCATTGCTCCCGGTCAGGGAGTTAGAACCCGTCGTACTCTTCGTGTTATTAACACCCGAGTTCGTAGGATCATTCACATTTACGGCGATGGACATGCATGTCTCCTTTACTGGCCGAGAGTGAGTGTTTTGAGCATCATGCTCTTCACGGTATTAAGCACTTCGACGTTGGCCTGGTAGCTACGGGAAGCCGACATGGAGTTCACCATCTCACCCACCACATCCACGTTTGGCATTTTCACGTATCCGCTGGCATCCGCGAGCGGGTTACCCGGCTCATACACCAGCCTGTCCGGCGCCTGGCTCTCTACCACATCAGACACCTTCACACCGCCCGTCGCAGCGCCTGGCGCCGCATCGACCTGAAAGACAACCTGTTTGGCACGATAAGGCTGGCCGTCGGGTCCGGTTACACTGTCGGCGTTCGCCAGGTTACTGGCGGCCACGTTCAGGCGTTTGGACTGCGCGGTTAACGCCGAACCGGCAATATCAAAAATATTCAACAAGGCCATCTATCAGTTCCCCCCCTGCAGGACGTTCATCATGCCTTTGATTTGTCCGCCGAGTACGGTCAGGCCCGTCTGGTATTTCAGGCTGTTATCGGCAAACTGCGTACGCTCCCGGTCCATATCCACGGTGTTACCGTCGAGTGAGGGCTGATCGGGAATGCGGTAAAGTAAATCGGTCGCTGGCGCGGTCATCGCCTGAGCAGGAATATGGCGAGAGGATGTCATGGCGAGTGCAACACCCGTTCCTTCGGCACGTCCACGCTCCATCACCTTTTTGAGTTCACTGGAAAAATCAATATCGCGCGCCTGAAACCCCGGGGTATCGGCGTTAGCGATGTTGGCGGCTAAAATCTCCTGCCGCTGGGCGCGTAAGTTGAGCGCTTCCTGCTGAAAACGTAACGCGGCGTCGAGTTTATCGAGCATGTCTCCTCCGCTGATGGCAAAATTTCAGTTCACAGCTTAAATCTCACCAGGTCTCCCCTATCGACGGAATAAGCGCAAAATGCGTCGCTATTTATTGCGTTGATGCAAAACCACTGCAGGTAGAATTCATTCAATTCTGGAAACGGTGGAACTTGCGATGCAAACGTTAAAACGTGGCCTGGTGGCAACTTTCTTGCTGTTTAGCCCTCTGGTGCAGGCTGATGGCTTACAGGATCGGCTGACGGCTTTTTTTGCTGAAAAGCTGGCGGGCTTTTCCGACGAGGTTAACGTTACCGTGCGCACCCCACCGAATCTGTACCCAACCTGTGACCAACCGTCATTCAGCGTGACGGGGACTACCAGGCTGTGGGGGAATGTGAACGTGCTGGCACGCTGCGCGAACGAAAAACGCTATTTACAGGTTGCAGTTCAGGCGACGGGCAATTATGTTGTCGCCGCCGTGCCCATTGCGCGCGGCAGCGTCCTGCAGACGAACAGCGTGACGTTAAAACGCGGGCGTCTGGATCAGCTGCCGCCACGCACCATGCTTGAAATGAACCAGGCACAGGACGCCGTCAGCCTGCGTGATGTCGCCCCCGGCCAGCCGATACAGCTTTCAATGCTGCGTCAGTCGTGGCGGGTAAAAGCGGGTCAACAGGTGATGGTGGTGGCCAACGGAGATGGCTTTAGCATCAACAGTGAAGGGAAAGCGTTAAACAATGCCGCGGTTGCGCAAAACGCCCGCGTCAGAATGTCCTCAGGCCAGGTGGTGAGCGGAACCGTCGATTCTGATGGGAATATTCTGATTAACCTATAATCTTTTTAAAGATTTCGCGGCGCGTGCCGATAAATATTCCACTAATGATGATATCAGGCGCAAACGCCGCGAACCCTCGATGAGGACAACACTATGAGCATTGATCGTACATCAGCCCTGAAGCCGATAAGCGCTGTACAACCTCGCGAAACGAATGACGCTCCTGCGCAGAAAACGCGTCTGGAAAAACCGTCAACGTCCAACAGCACCAGCGTTACCCTGAGCGACGCGCAGGCAAAACTGATGCAGCCAGGCAGCAACGATATCAATATGGAACGTGTTGAAGCGCTGAAAACGGCTATTCGTAACGGTGAGCTGAAAATGGACACCAGCAAAATCGCTGACGCCCTGATTCAGGAAGCACAGAGTTTCTTACAGAGTAACTAACCGTATGAGTCGACTGTCAGAAATACTGGATCAAATGACGGTTGTTCTTAACGACCTGAAAACGGTAATGGACGCTGAACAACAGCATCTCTCTTCCGGTCACATCAACGGCAGTGCGCTGCAGCGTATTACTGAAGATAAGAGTTCACTCCTGGCGACGCTGGATTATCTGGAGCAGCAGCGCCGCGCTGAGCAGGATCCTAAGCGTAGCGCCAATGACGATATTATTGAGCGCTGGCAAACCATTACCGAAAAAACCCAGCATCTGCGCGATCTTAACCAGCACAACGGCTGGCTACTGGAAGGGCAGATTGAGCGTAACCAGCAGGCGCTTGAGGTATTGAAACCGCATAAAGAAACCGGACTGTACGGTGCGGATGGTCAGACAGCGACTGCGCGTATTGCGGGAGTTAAAAAGATTTCGATTTGACGCCTGAGCGACAAATCATGCAGCGGGGAGCACCATAAGGTGAACTCCCCTTTTGGCGTTTATGCCGTACGGCGGGCAAACTCTTTCACTTTGAACCCCAGCACCGCGAGCGTGGCAAAATAAGCCACCACCCCGACGCCTACCACGGCCATCAGCCGCATCAGACGGTAAGGCATGGTGCCCAGGGACCATTCCGGCATCACGTACATCATGCCAAGCAGCGCGGCAGACATTACCAGTACCGCAACGATCAGACGCGCCAGGAAACTCCCCCAGCCCGGCTGCGGCGTAAAAATATCCTGCTTGCGCAGCTGCCAGTATAACAGCCCGGCATTCAGACAGGCCGCCAGACCAATCGATAATGACAGGCCTGCATGCTTCAGCGGACCAATAAACGCCAGGTTCATAAGCTGCGTCATAATCAGCGTCACGATGGCAATTTTCACCGGCGTTTTGATGTCCTGACGCGAGTAGAACCCTGGCGCCAGCACCTTGACGACGATCAGCCCCATCAATCCGACCGAGTAGGCAATCAGCGCGCGCTGGGTCATGGCAGCATCAAAAGCGGTGAATTTCCCGTACTGGAAGAGCGACACCGTTAACGGTTTAGCCAGAATACCCAGCGCCACAGCGCTTGGCAGGGCCAGCAGGAAGCAGAGACGTAATCCCCAGTCCATCAGGCGGCAATATTCATCGTGATTGCCGCTGGCAAAACTTTTCGACAGCGACGGCAGCAGAATGGTCCCCAGCGCCACGCCCAGCACCCCGGACGGAAATTCCATGAGGCGGTCGGCGTAGTACATCCAGGAAACCGAACCGGACACGAGGAAAGAGGCAAAGATGGTGTTGATGATAAGCGAGATCTGGCTGACTGAGACGCCGAGAATGGCGGGCCCCATCTGCTTGATCACGCGCATCGCCCCGGCATCTTTGAAATTGATGCGCGGCAGCACCAGCATGCCAATTTTTTTCAGATGCGGTAGCTGATACGCCAGCTGCAGCACGCCGCCGACGGTGACCGCCCAGGCCAGCGCCAGCACCGGCGGGTTGAAGTGCGGCGCGGCGAAGAGGGCAAAACCGATCATGCTGACGTTGAGAAACGTCGGCGCAAACGCCGGTACAGAGAAGCGGTTCCAGGTATTCAGGACAGCCCCCACCAGCGAAGCCAGCGAGATGAGCAGAATATAGGGGAAAGTAATGCGCAAAAGCTGCGAGGTCAGGGCAAATTTGTCAGCCGTATCGGCAAACCCGGGCGCGGTCACCATAATTACCCAGGGCGCGGTCAGCATCCCGAGTACGGTCACCACAGCTAAAGCCAGCGTCAGCAATCCGGAGACATAAGAAACAAAGACGCGCGTCGCGTCTTCACCCTGCTTGCTTTTATATTCCGCCAGAATGGGCACGAATGCCTGGGAAAACGCCCCTTCAGCAAAAATACGACGCAGCAGGTTCGGCAATTTGAAGGCGACGAAAAAGGCGTCCGTGGCCATCCCTGCACCAAATACCCTTGCCACAATGGCGTCGCGTGCAAAACCCAGCACGCGGGAAAACATGGTCATCGAGCTGACGGCCGCCAGCGATTTTAATAAGTTCATTAACGTGAATTTCCAGAACCATACGGATTTCCAGGACGGGCAAGCGTAAGCGCCACCCGGCAAAGCCTACAAGCGGCGCTTAGTCTACCCGGATTTCAACGAATTACTATCCGCAGATGTTACAGCGAGTTATTCACTCATGGCATCGCGCCAGAGCCTTTCTACAATGCGCTGCGCCATAATGGCCTGCTCGCCGGACGTTTCAGGAACCGTCTGATTTTGCACGCAGGTGATAAAGTGGCGGGCGCATCCTGCGAAACCGCGCTGCTCGAGGGTGCTCTGCCAGCCTGGCGCCGGGAGCGTCACCACGCCGTTGCCCTTCTCTTCCCGCCACTCGCGCATGTCCGTAATGTCGTACAGCGCGCCGTCGGTCACCGCCTGCACGGATTCACGCTGGCTACCCGCCCGACGGTGCATGCTGGTGGTAATCTGAAGATGCTCAACGGAAAAGTGGTGTTCAGCGTAGACCATTTGCCCCTGATCGTTTGTCACGAGGGTGCCGCTTTTCAGCTGCGCATTACCGTTGGTCAGCCACAGCGCCGTATCCACCACATGCAGGTAATCATCCAGAAGGGTGAACCGCAGATCGTTTGGCCCAATGCTGTCGGTACGGTGCTTATCCATTCGCAGCGAGGCAAGCGTGCCCGACTGCGCCTTAAGCTGCTGGTAAAGCGGCGCGAAGCGGCGGTTGAAGCCCACCATCAGCGTCAGTTTTTTGCGCGCCGCCAGTTCGATCAGACGTTCCGCGTCCGGAACATTTTCCGCCAGCGGTTTATCCACGCAGACGTGAACCCCCGCATTGAGCAGCTCACTCACCACCTGATAGTGAGTTGCCGTTGAGGTATGCACAAAAACCGCATTACACTCGCGGGCCAGACCCTGCAGGGAGGCAGCGTACGGAATGCGCCAGGTTTCGCAGATACGTTCTGCCTTTTCTCGCGTGGGTGACCATGCCCCTTGCAGGGTCCAGTCCGTCGCCGCACCTAAAACAGGCAGCCAGGCTTTTTGCGCAATGCCGCCCAGCCCCACCACGCCTACGCGTAATTTTTTCACCGTCAGTCTCCCAGATGTGCCAGCAAGGCATCCAGACGCTGTTTCAGCCCGGCGACCTCTTCTTCCAGCGCTTCTACGCGCGCGGCAAGAGTGTCTGCGCCTGCTGAGGATACCGCGTCGCTCTCCACGGTAGCGACATCGACGTCGCCGCTGAACAGATGCATATAGCGGCTTTCACGTTTGCCCGGCTCGCGCGCCAGACGCACCACGTACGGGCCGTCTTCGCGAGAAGCCAGCCCTTCGAGGGTCTGCTCGACCTCCTGCATATCGCTGAACTCATGCATACGGGAAGCGCGCGTGCGCAGTTCCCCCGGCGTCTGCGCCCCGCGCAGCAGCAGCGTGGTGATGACCGCCACTTCCGCGCTGCTCAACTTCAGGTCACCGAATTCGGAGTTACAAAAGCGCTGTTCGTACTTGGTCACGCGGTTGCCGAAGCCGCTGACGGTGCGCAAATAGTGGCGTTTTACCAGCGCATCCAGCACGTCCTGAACGTCATGCTCGCTGAGGTTCATCACCGGCTCGCGGTTGGTTTTCTGGTTGCAGGCCATGGTCACGGCGTTGACGGAGAGCGGATACTGCTCCGGCGTGGTGACCTGTTTTTCGAGTAAGCACCCAATCACGCGCGCTTCTGTACCGTTTAGCTGATACTTCATCTTTTCTCCTTAACGACCTGCGGTCCAGTCCCGGGTGGTTAACGCCGTCAGAACGTGGTCGCGCCACTCTCCGTCAATCAACAGATAGTCTTTGGCGTAACCCTCTTTCTCGAACCCTAAACGGGCCAGCAAATTGCCGCTGCGCTGATTATGCGGCATATAGTTCGCCATGATGCGATGGATATGCTGCGTGCGTTGCATATAGCGGATCGCCACCGTTAACGCCTCGTACATCAGCCCCTGCCCCTGCCATTTCTGGCCGATGGAGTAGCCAAGGTAGCAGGCGTGAAACGACCCGCGCACCACGTTTGAAAAATTGGCGATCCCGATAATCTCTTTCTCTTCGGGATCCAGCAGCGCGAAATAAAACGCGCTGCCCTGCTTGTGAAATTCCGTAATCATGCTGAGGCGCGCCTGCCATCCGGAAGGGTAACAATGGCTCTCATCCCGAACGGGTTCCCAGGGTTTTAAAAACTGGCGATTCTCGGCGTAATAATCCGCCAG
Organism: Enterobacter sp.; assembly: GCF_977039595.1. Lineage (NCBI taxonomy): Bacteria > Pseudomonadati > Pseudomonadota > Gammaproteobacteria > Enterobacterales > Enterobacteriaceae > Enterobacter > Enterobacter sp. The sequence continues at coordinate 6,719 of NZ_CDRQYH010000043.1, read as the reverse complement.
ACGCCAGGCATCACGCTCATGCACCAGACGAACGACCAGCCTGTCCGTTGTCAGACGCACTTTTGGCACATTACTGCGATAGCCAAACATCGATCCCACTCCTTCCCGTCACTTCTGCTTACCCATTAGCTTTACTATACCTGCGCCTGCGCCGTCTGTGAAAACAGTGACATACCATTTTGGTCGCTTTTCACTATTTTCGATGAGAACTCTCTATCAAAGCACCCTTTTGATAAAAAAATATTGTCACGCCCGGGGGTGGGAAAAAACGCGGCGACACCGCAGAATGTTAGCGTGCTCACCATCTTATTTTCCCTGGAGGGAAAATGTCCCGCGTATCACAGGCCAGGAGCCTGGGTAAATATTTCCTGCTCGTCGATAACATGCTGGTCGTGCTCGGCTTTTTTGTCGTTTTTCCCCTTATATCGATCCGCTTTGTCGATCAAATGGGCTGGGCGGCATTAATGGTTGGCATTGCCCTGGGGCTACGCCAGTTTGTCCAGCAGGGTCTGGGCGTCTTTGGCGGGGCTATCGCCGACCGCTTTGGCGCTAAACCGATGATCGTTACCGGTATGCTGCTACGCGCGGCAGGGTTTGCCACGATGGCGGTCGCCCAGGAGCCCTGGCTGCTCTGGTTCTCCTGCTTTCTCTCCGGCATCGGGGGCACGCTGTTCGATCCGCCACGTACCGCACTGGTGGTGAAGCTGATTCGCCCTCAGCACCGCGGCCGTTTCTTCTCGATTCTGATGATGCAGGACAGTGCCGGGGCGGTTGTCGGCGCCCTGCTGGGAAGCTGGCTGCTGCAGTATGACTTCCGTCTGGTCTGTGCGGCTGGGGCGGTGCTCTTTATTCTGTGCGCGCTGTTTAATGGCCTGTTCCTGCCCGCCTGGAAGCTGTCGACGGTCAAAGCACCGGTCCGGGAAGGGCTTGGCCGGGTCCTGCGCGACAGGCGTTTTGTCACCTATGTGTTGACCCTGACGGGATACTACATGCTGGCCGTACAGGTCATGCTGATGCTGCCGATCATGGTTAACGATATTGCGGGCACGCCTGCAGCCGTAAAATGGATGTACGCCATTGAAGCCTGCCTGTCGTTAACGCTGCTCTATCCGATTGCCCGCTGGAGCGAGCGACGTTTTCGTCTGGAACATCGCCTGATGGCCGGGCTGTTTCTGATGACGCTGAGCATGATGCCGATCGGCCTGGTGAACACGCTCCAGCAGCTGTTTACGCTGATTTGCACGTTCTATATTGGCTCAATCATCGCCGAGCCTGCCCGTGAGACGCTGAGCGCCTCGCTTGCGGATGCGCGTGCGCGCGGCAGCTATATGGGGTTCAGCCGCCTGGGGCTGGCGCTCGGCGGGGCATTAGGTTACGCCGGGGGCGGCTGGTTGTTTGATGCCGGCAAAGCGTTAAATCAACCTGAACTCCCGTGGATGATGCTGGGCGCGGTGGGCTTTATGACGCTACTCGCCCTGTGGTGGCAGTTCAGCCAGAAACGCAGCGCGAGCGGCATGCTCGAGCCTGGCGCGTAGCCTTTCCCTCGGGCGGGAGCCTCTCCCGCCCCACTTCTCAGTTTTTTCTGCTGGTTTCTGCCCATTCACGCTGACATACTGGCGTAACAGGACAGAAGCGCCGATTTTTCGTTGAGGAACAGTATGAAGAAAATTGTCTTTGCCGCTGCATTAGTTGTCAGCGGCCTGCTCGTTGGCTGTAACCAGCTCACGCAATATACCGTCAGTGAACAGGAAATTAATCAGGCGCTGGAAAAACATAACAATTTCTCGAAAGACATTGGCGTGCCGGGGCTGGCAGACGCGCATATCGTGCTTACAAACCTGAGTAGCCAGATCGGACGTGAAGAGCCAAACAAAGTCACCCTGGCCGGTGATGCGGACCTCGATATGTCCTCCCTCTTTGGCAATCAGAAAGCCAACATCAAGCTCAAGCTGAAGGCACTCCCTGTTTTCAACAAAGAGAAAGGGGCGATTTTCCTGCAGGAGATGGAAGTGGTCGATGCGAAGGTGTCTCCGGACAAGATGGCACCGGTTCTGCAAACCCTGATGCCCTATCTGAATCAGTCGCTGCGTAATTATTTTAACCAGCAGCCCGCGTACGTCTTAAGTGAAGACAAAAGCAAGGGTGAAGCCCTGGCGAAAAAATACGCAAAAGGCATAGAGGTGAAACCGGGCGAAATTATCATTCCTTTCACCGATTAACCTGAAGGGCGCTGCGGCGCCCTTTTTTTTCACGGAAAAGTGTGCAAACGAAAACGTTTCCGCTTATGATTTGTGTCCGGCAAAAACAGCCATCCTTATGACTGATTCCTGACAAGCCGGAGCTTCCATGACTGCACAACCCCAGGTTCTTAAAATCCGCCGCCCTGACGACTGGCATATCCATCTGCGCGATGGCGATATGCTGAAAACCGTCGTGCCTTATACCAGCGAAAGTTATGGCCGCGCGATTGTCATGCCTAACCTGGTTCCACCAGTCACCACCGTCGATGCCGCGATAGCCTATCGCCAGCGCATCCTGGATGCCGTGCCTGCGGGACACGATTTTACCCCGCTGATGACCTGCTATCTGACCGACTCGCTGGACCCGAACGAAGTGGAGCGTGGGTTTAACGAAGGCGTCTTTACGGCAGCGAAACTCTACCCGGCGAACGCCACCACCAACTCCAGCCACGGCGTCACCAGCATTGATGCCATCATGCCGGTTCTGGAACGCATGCAGAAACTGGGTATGCCGCTGCTGGTCCATGGTGAAGTCACGCACGCGGAGATTGATATCTTCGACCGTGAAGCCCGTTTTATCGAGACCGTGATGGAGCCTTTGCGCCAGCGCCTGCCCGCCCTAAAGGTGGTATTTGAGCATATCACCACCAAAGACGCGGCAGAGTACGTGCGTGACGGCAACGATCTTATCGCTGCCACCATTACGCCACAGCACCTGATGTTTAACCGTAACCACATGCTGGTGGGCGGGGTGCGCCCTCACCTCTACTGTCTGCCTATCCTCAAACGCAACATCCACCAGCAGGCGCTGCGCGAGCTGGTCGCCAGCGGGTTCTCCCGCGCGTTCCTCGGTACCGACTCCGCACCTCACGCCCGCCATCGTAAAGAGGCGAGCTGCGGCTGTGCAGGCTGCTTCAACGCCCCAACGGCGCTTGCCAGCTACGCAACAGTATTTGAAGAGATGAACGCGCTGGAACATTTCGAAGCATTCTGCTCCCTTAACGGCCCGCGCTTCTACGGCCTGCCGGTCAACGACACCTTCATCGAGCTGGAGCGTAAAGCGAGCCACGTTGAGGAGTCCATTGCCCTGACGGATGATACGCTGATCCCATTCCTGGCGGGCGAAACCGTAAGCTGGACGGTAAAACGTTAAAAAATCAATCCCCCTTGTTGTCAAAAAGATAATATACCTGTATAAATAAACAGTATATTACACAGGGGGCATTTATGCGTATTGAAGTCACCATAGCCAAAACTACCGTTCTGCCTGCCGGCGCGCTTGATGCACTGGCAGGCGAATTATCCCGCCGTATTAACAACACCTTTCCAGATAACGCGGGTGCCGTAACGGTGCGTTACGCCGCGGCGAACAACCTCTCCGTCATTGGTGCTGCGAAAGAAGATAAAGATCGCATCAGCGAAATCCTGCAGGAAACGTGGGAAAGCGCAGACGACTGGTTTATCACAGATTAACACTGCTCCCTCATTGTGTTTTTTGCCGGGTCGCCCCGGCTTTTTTTTGTCTAAAAATCCTGCAAGTTCAAATTAATTCGGCATCTTCTTTAAGAATCGTGAACAAGATGGTGTTTTATTGTTCGAACAATCCTAAAAAGCAGAAAAATGTGTTGCCAGCTGTTTATTTTTCCCGTCGGAACCCTTATTACTTGGTATACTGAAGATGCTTTCAGAAAAACATGCATTGAACCTCAAAGCCGTTGTCTTCTAACACGCATTAAGGGGGTTATAATGGAAAAGAATAGTGAAGTGATCCAGACCCATCCACTGGTTGGTTGGGATATCAGTACCGTAGATAGCTACGATGCGCTGATGCTGCGTTTGCACTACCAGACCCCGAATCAACTCAACCGTGAAGAAGCGGAAGTTGGACAGACGCTGTGGCTAACAACAGACGTCGCCCGTCAGTTTATTTCTATTTTAGAAGCAGGTATTGCAAAAATAGAATCTGGCGACTATCAGGAAAATGAGTATAAACGGCACTAAGCTTATGCCCACTTTTCTCTCTACAGGCACCCTCGCGGTGCCTTATTTATTTCTCCCTTGTCTAACCCCGCGTTGTTAATTACTCTGCTAACAAAACGTCAGTTTATGAGATGCATATGAAATACGACTTAATCATTATTGGTAGCGGCTCCGTGGGTTCCGCCGCCGGTTATTACGCAACACAGGCAGGCCTGAAGGTCCTGATGATCGATGCCCACCTTCCTCCTCATTCGGAGGGCAGCCATCATGGCGATACCCGCCTCATGCGCCATGCGTATGGAGAAGGCGAGCGCTATGTACCGCTGGTGCTTCGCGCCCAGACGCTGTGGGACGAGCTGGCGAAGCAGACCGAAGAGCGTATTTTCGAGCGTACCGGCGTTATCAACCTTGGCCCTGCTCATTCTGATTTTCTCGCCAGCGTCGAGCGCAGCGCAAAAGCCTTTAATCTTGATGTCGAGAAGCTGGACGCGACGGGCATTACCGCGCGCTGGCCCGAAATTACCGTCCCCGACGATTACATTGGCCTCTTTGAAGCCCACTCCGGCGTGCTGCACTGTGAAACAGCGATCAAAACCTGGATCGATCTTGCCGCGAAAGCCGGCTGCGCGCAGCTGTTTAACTGTCCGGTAGAGGCTATCACCCATGACGAGAATGGCGTCACGGTAACGACTATTGACGGCGACTATTCAGCGTCCCGCCTGCTCGTCAGCGCAGGAACCTGGGTCACGCGCCTGCTGCCGGAACTGCCTGTCCAGCCGGTGCGTAAGGTCTTCTCCTGGTTCCAGTCGGATGGGCGCTACAGCGCGCAGAATAAATTCCCGGCCTTTACCGGCGAATTGCCGAATGGCGATCAGTTCTACGGTTTCCCTTCCGAGAAAGACGCGCTGAAAATCGGTAAACACAACGGTGGCCAGGCTATCGCCTCTCCTGACGAGCGTAAGCCCTTCGGCGCCTTCCCACAGGATGGTTCAGAGGCCTTCTCGTTCCTGCGCAATATTCTTCCAGGCGTCGGTGGCTTGCTGTATGGCGCGGCCTGTACCTACGACAACACGCCGGATGAAGACTTTATCATTGACACCCTGCCGGGGCATGACAACGTCCTGCTGATTACCGGGCTGAGCGGCCACGGCTTTAAGTTTGCTTCCGTGCTGGGTGAAATCGCCGCGCAGTTTGCCCAGGGCATCACGCCGCAGTTTGATCTGACGCCCTTCTCCCTCTCGCGATTTAACGGATAATCCGCCACGGGCTCCGGACGTCCCGGAGCCCGTTTCATTTACACTGCATGTTGGGGCGTTATGCGCAGGATCGTTAACTTTCTTATGAATAATATTCGCGAGCATTTTATGCTCTATATCTTACTGTGGGCGCTGCTGGCCATTATTGATTTTGTTTACATCGTATTTTATTGAAAACCATGATTGACAATAATTGACGTTTATTTAGCTTTGCTGAAACTCTCAATTTCATCTTGCACGAAGACATTGAATTACATTTATTGATCCTGTTCAAAAACGCTGAAATAAATAAAATAAAAATCAATAGACAATTATTTCAGTTGCAATATCACCTCTTCCCGTTCATTTTTACCTTTCGGTTAATATGAAAATGGACATTCTGATGCAATTGCGTAACTCCTCCCGGCGCTACGGAATAATATCCATAAGTTTGCACTGGATATTTGCTCTTGCCGTCTACGGTATGTTTGGACTTGGGCTCTGGATGGTCACGCTCAGCTATTACGATGGCTGGTATCACCAGGCGCCAGAGTTGCATAAAAGTATTGGTGTCCTGCTGATGCTGGGGCTGGTCTTCCGAGTGATCTGGCGACATATCTCCCCGCCGCCCGCCGCGCCAACGTCTCACAGCAAATTTACCCGCTTTAGTGCAGTCGCCGCGCATATTGCCCTCTATGCGCTGCTGTTTGCCATCCTGATTAGCGGCTATCTCATTTCGACGGCTGACGGTAAGCCGATTAACGTTTTTGGCCTGTTCGAGGTTCCGGCAACGCTTAGCGATGCCGGGGCGCAGGCCGATACGGCGGGGGTAGTTCACCTCTGGCTTGCCTGGAGCGTGGTGATCCTGTCCGTACTTCACGGGCTTGCCGCCCTCAAGCACCATTTTATTGATAAAGACGATACGCTAAAGCGCATGCTTGGCCGCTCGTCAGTTGACTCTGGAGCATAAAATGAAAAAACACCTGCTGGGTATCGCCCTGGGTTCTCTGTTATTCACCGCCGGTAATGCCGTGGCGGCGGAGTATAAAATTGATAAAGAGGGCCAGCACGCTTTCGTCAATTTCCGTATTCAGCACCTGGGCTACAGCTGGCTGTACGGCACCTTTAAGGATTTTGACGGCTTTGTTGAATAAATCAGATTTCGGGTAAGTCTCCCCCGTAGCGGGTTGTGTTTTCAGGCAATACGCACGCTTTCAGGCATACCTGCTTTCGTCATTTTGTTCAGCGCTCGTACCAGGGCCAT
>NZ_CDRQYH010000042.1:0-35881 GCF_977039595.1 Enterobacter sp. | reverse complement strand
GCCGCTCGGGAACCCCACCGGACTTGATGGTGCCGACTACCGGAATCGAACTGGTGACCTACTGATTACAAGTCAGTTGCTCTACCTACTGAGCTAAGTCGGCATCAAGTAGCGCGCATTCTATGGATACCTGCGCGGTCATGCAACTAAAAATTTGCATAAAACGTTCTTTCGCTCACATTTTATGCGAACAGCGTATCGGACGCTGTAAAAGTAGCCATTTGAGGTCAAATATTCAACATATCATCGTGATTTGCACCGTATTCACCGTAGCGTGACGGCTTCCGCGTAACGCAGCGCTTTCCATCTTTTTTCTTATTATTCCCGTCATCTGGTGTTAACCTCCTGCCCATTGTCCAAAATTAACTGTGTGATGAGCCACGATCCGGCAGTGTGGTGCTGGCTCGCTGAAGCATGCTTATGAGCAAAAAAGAGCAAACGTTAATGACGCCTTATCTTCACTTTAACCGCAGCCAGTGGGCTGCCCTGCGTGATTCCGTCCCTATGACGCTGACGGAAGGTGAAATCGCACGGTTAAAAGGGATAAACGAAGATCTGTCCCTGGAAGAGGTGGCAGAAATTTATCTCCCCCTCTCTCGCTTGCTTAACTTCTATATCAGCTCGAACCTGCGCCGTCAGGCCGTGCTGGAGCAGTTTCTCGGGACGAACGGTCAACGTATTCCTTATATCATTAGTATCGCAGGCAGCGTGGCCGTGGGTAAAAGTACCACCGCGCGCGTCCTGCAGGCGCTGTTGAGCCGCTGGCCGGAACACCGCAGCGTGGAGCTGATCACCACCGACGGTTTTCTGCACCCGAACGAGGTATTAAAAGAACGCGGGCTGATGAAGAAGAAGGGCTTCCCGCTCTCTTACGATATGCACCGTCTGGTGAAATTTGTCTCTGACCTGAAATCCGGCGTGCCGCACGTGACTGCGCCGGTCTATTCGCACCTGATCTACGATCGCATCCCGGGTGGGGATAAGACGGTGGTCCAGCCGGATATTCTCATTCTGGAAGGTCTCAACGTGCTGCAAAGCGGCATGGACTATCCTCACGATCCGCATCACGTCTTTGTCTCGGATTTCGTCGATTTCTCTATTTATGTCGATGCGCCGGAAGACCTGCTGCAGAACTGGTACATCAACCGCTTCCTGAAGTTCCGTGAAGGGGCATTCACCGATCCGGATTCCTATTTCCACCACTATGCTCAGCTTTCTGAAGAAGAAGCGATCAATGTGGCGACGGGGCTATGGAATGAGATCAACTATGTGAATCTTAAAGAGAACATCCTGCCGACGCGCGAGCGTGCGAGCCTGATCCTCACCAAGAGCGAGAAGCACGCCGTCGACCAGATTCGCCTGCGGAAATAATAAAGCAGACATAAAAAAAACCGGCTTAGCGCCGGTTTTTTTTCATTATGCGTGTGGCTTCTCGCCATTTTCATCCTGATCGACCGCGAAGCAGGCCACCAGCTGACCACCATACTCCTTCAGCTGCGGCTGTAGCTGGGTGCAGGGGCCAAAGCGGCGGCTGCAGCGGGCGTTGAATGCACATCCCGGCGGCGGATTCAGCGGGCTTGGCAGCTCTCCCGTCAGCTTTATGCGCTCACGACGATCGTCCGGGTTCAGACGCGGCGTCGCAGACAGCAGCGCCTGGGTGTACGGGTGACGAGGGTTATTAAAGATCTGGTCTTTGGTCCCCTTCTCCACGCAGCGCCCCAGGTACATCACCATCACTTCATCGGCAATATGCTCCACCACCGACAGGTCGTGGGAGATGAACACGTAAGAGAGCCCCAGCTCCTGCTGGAGATCCATCATCAGGTTCAGCACCTGCGCCCGCACGGAGACGTCGAGCGCCGACACCGGCTCATCGGCAATCACCACGTCCGGGTCAAGCATCAGACCGCGCGCGATGGCGATACGCTGGCGCTGGCCGCCGGAGAACATGTGCGGGTAGCGGTCATAGTGCTCGGTTTTGAGGCCGACCTTCGCCATCATCGCCAGCGCTTTTTCACGGCGCTGCTCTTTGCTCAGATTACTGTTGATCAGCAGCGGCTCTTCCAGAATCTGTCCCACTTTTTTACGCGGGTTCAGCGAACCATACGGGTTCTGGAACACAATCTGGATTTTCTGGCGACGCAGCTTCTGCGCCTGCGGATCGTGCTTGAGTAGATCCTGCCCCTGATAATAGAGCTCGCCGCCGGTCGGCACTTCAATCATCGTCAGCAGACGGCCCAGCGTCGATTTCCCGCAACCTGACTCTCCCACCACCGCCAGCGTTTTACCGCGTTCGAGGTTAAAGGAGACGCCGTCCAGCGCTTTCACCAGGCGTTCAGGGGCAAACAGTCCCTTCTTCACCGGGTAATATTTTTTCAGGTCGATGGCCTGCAACAGCGGCTGTTGCGTGGTGGCCTGTTGCGTACTCATAGTGTTGGCCTCCCGGCATCATCGAGTGGGTAGTGGCATTTCGACTGACGACCATCAGCCAGCTGGTTCAGATCTGGCTCCTCCGCCCGGCATTTGTCCGTCGCATATGGACAGCGCGGATTGAGCAGACAGCCCTGCGGACGGTCATATTTACCCGGCACCACACCCGGCAGCGACGCCAGACGCGCTTTGTCCTGAGCAAACTCCGGCAGCGCGCGTAAAAGCGCCTGGGTATACGGGTGACGCGGCGCGCGGAAGATATCGTGAGAATTTCCGGTCTCAACCACCTGGCCCGCATACATCACGATGATTTTGTGCGCGGCTTCGGCCACCAGCGCCAGATCGTGCGTAATCAGCACCAGCGCCATATTCTCTTTCTGCTGCAGCTCCAGCAGGAGTTCGATGATTTGTGCCTGAATGGTCACATCCAGCGCCGTCGTCGGTTCATCCGCAATCAGCAGCTTTGGCCGACAGGCTATCGCCATCGCGATCATCACGCGCTGGCTCATCCCACCGGAGAGCTGATGCGGGTAAACGTCCAGGCGCGATGCCGGGTCAGGAATACCTACCTGGTTCAGCAGATCGATCGCGCGCTGGCGACGGGTTTTCTTATTCCCACCCTGATGCACCTTAATCGCTTCCATAATCTGGAAACCAACGGTGTAGCAGGGGTTAAGGCTGGTCATCGGATCCTGGAAAATCATCGCCACTTCGGCGCCCACCAGCTGGCGGCGCTGTTTTTCAGAAATGCGCTTCAGATCCTGACCGTTGAACTGTAGGTTTTCCGCCATCACGCGGCCCGGGTAATCAATCAGCCCCATGATCGCCAGCGAGCTCACTGACTTACCGGAACCGGACTCCCCGACAATGCCAACCACTTCGCCCTGATTTACGCTATAGCTGATGCGGTCCACGGCGCGAAACGGGGTGCCTTCATCGCCGAAGTGCACCGATAATTTATCTACATTTAATAACGCCATCTCGTGCCTCTTACTGCTTCAGTTTGGGATCAAGCGCATCACGCAGGCCATCACCCATCAGGTTAAATGCCAGCACCGTCAGCAGGATTGCCAGACCCGGGAAGGTGACAACCCACCAGGCGCTTTGTGCGAACTGCAACACGTCGGAGAGCATGGTGCCCCACTCCGGTGTTGGCGGCTGCGCACCCATGCCCAGGAAGCCAAGAGCGGCCATATCAAGAATGGCGTTAGAGAAACCGAGCGACGCCTGAACGATCAGCGGCGCAAGGCAGTTAGGGAAGATATTGACGAACATCTGGCGCATCGCACCGGCACCCGCCACGCGAGAGGCGGTGACGTAATCGCGGTTCACTTCCACCAGCACCGCCGCACGGGTTAAACGCACGTAGTGAGGAAGCGCCACGAACGTCAGCGCCAGGGCGGCGTTACCGATCGACGGACCGAAGATCGCCACCAGCACCAGGGCCAGCAGCAGGCTTGGCAGCGCCAGCATGATGTCAACGATACGCATGATGATGTTATCAACAATGCCGCCGAAGTAACCGGCAACCAGGCCCAGCACGATCCCCATAATCAGGGATAACACCACCACCAGGCAGCCGACCAGCAGCGACAAGCGCGCACCGTACATCAGACGCGACAGCACATCGCGGCCCACATCATCGGTCCCCAGCAGGTGCGCCAGGCTACCGCCATCCTGCCAGGCAGGCGGGGCGAGCAGCGCATCGCGGAACTGATCCGCCGGGTTATACGGCGCGAGGACGTTCGCAAACACCGCAATCAGGATCATGATAGCGACATACACCAGCCCCACCACCGCGCCTTTGTTGCGCTTGAAGTAGTGCCAGAACTCCTGCATCGGCGTCATCGGAACCGGTGCAGCAACAACTTTGTTTTCAGAAACCTGTGACATGATGGCCCCTTACTTCTTATGACGAATACGCGGGTTCACCACGCCGTACAGCAAATCGACCAGCAGGTTGACGAGGATAATCATCGTCGCGACCAGCAGCACACCGCCCTGCACCACCGGATAGTCACGGCGCTGCAGCGCGTCAATCAGCCAGCGGCCCAGGCCCGGCCAGGAGAAGATGGTTTCGGTCAGAATCGCTCCCGCCAGCAACGTCCCCACCTGGAGACCGATAACGGTCACCACCGGCAGCATGGCGTTACGCAGCGCATGGACGATAATGACGCGCATGCGCGTCAGGCCCTTGGCGCGCGCGGTGCGGATGTAATCCTCACCCAGAACTTCCAGCATCGATGAACGGGTCATACGCACGATCACCGCCAGAGGAATGGTCCCCAGCACCATGGCAGGCAGGATCATGTGCGCGACGGCATCCATGAAGTTGCCCTCCTCGCCCCAGATAGCCGTATCAATCAGCATAAAGCCGGTGAGCGGGTTGGAGTCATCCAGGAAGACCATATCGCTAACTCGCCCGGAGACCGGGGTCAGGTTAAGCTGCACCGAGACCAGCATGATCAGCATCATGCCCCACCAGAAGATAGGCATGGAGTAGCCGGTCAGCGCCAGGCCCACGGCGGTATGGTCAAAAATAGAGCCACGCTTAACGGCTGCCAGTACCCCAACCGGGATACCTACCGCAGTGGCGAAAATCATGGCGCAGACGCCAAGCTCCAGCGTCGCTTTAAAACGCGGCACGAACTCGTCCCACACCGGAAGACGGCTTTTCAGCGAAATCCCTAAATCACCGTGCAGCACGCCCCAGATATAGTGGAGATACTGCTGCCACATCGGCTTATCGAGACCGAGTTCAGCCAGCAGCTGTGCATGGCGCTCAGGGGAAATACCACGCTCGCCCGCCATAATCATTACCGGGTCGCCGGGGATCATATGGACGAAGGCAAAAGTGAGAAGGGTGATACCGATAAACGTGGGGATAACAAGTCCCAGACGTCGGAGGATGAACTGCAACATAACCCGGATTCTCTCTGATGACGCACGACCAGTGGCGTGACGTCTGTATTGCTCACAAATGTAAATTTCTTCTCCCTTGAGAGAAGATGAGGGTGAGGGGATGCATGCACGCCCCTCACCCCTGCCCTCTCCCGGAGGGAGAGGGAAAACACCCTACTTATTATTCAACAGATACGTTCTCGAAGTGGTGTTTGCCCAGTGGATCAACCACGTAGCCCTTCACTTCTTTACGCACTGGCTCGTACACGGTGGAGTGAGCAACAATCAGCGCCGGAGCCTGATCGTGCATAACAACCTGAGCCTGCTTGTACAGTTCAATACGTTTGTTGTGATCGTCCGTCGCACGTGCCGGCTGGATCAGGTCTTCAAACGGCTTGTAGCACCAGCGAGAGTAGTTAGAACCGTCTTTCGCCGCCGCGCAGCTGAACAGGGTAGCGAAGAAGTTGTCCGGATCCCCGTTATCACCGGTCCAGCCCATCATGACTGCCTGGTGCTCACCCGCTTTGGCGCGCTTCAGGTACTCGCCCCACTCGTAGGTCACAATCTTGGCCTGAACGCCAATCTTAGCCCAGTCAGCCTGAACCATTTCTGCCATGCGGCGTGCGTTCGGGTTGTACGGACGCTGTACCGGCATCGCCCACAGCTCGACGGTGAAGCCTTTATCCTGGCCCGCTTCTTTCAGCAGCGCTTTCGCTTTCTCAGGATCGTAGCTGTAGTCTTTAACGTCGTCGTTATAGCCCCACATGGTTGGTGGGATCAGGTTTTTGGCTGCAACGCCAGCGCCCTGGTAAACCGCCTTGATGATCGCTTCTTTGTTCACCGCGTAGGTCAGCGCCTGACGCACTTTCACGTCATCAAACGGTTTCTTCTCGGTGTTGAAGGAGAGATAGCCCACGTTCAGGCCAGCCTGCTCCAGCAGGTTGATGTTCTTGTCCTGCTTCATGCGGGCAATGTCAGCCGGGTTCGGGTATGGCATAACCTGGCATTCGTTTTTCTGCAGTTTTGCATAACGCACTGATGCATCAGGCGTAATGGAGAAGACCAGACGGTCGATCTGCGGCTTGGTGCCCCAATAGCCTTCGAACGCTTTGTACAGAATGCGGGAGTCTTTCTGGTACTGCAGCAGCTGGAATGGACCGGTACCGATTGGGTTCAGGTCGACTTTTTCCGGCGTACCGGCTTTCAGCATGTTGTCCGCATACTCTTTGGACAGAATTGAAGCAAAGTCCATAGCCAGGTCAGCCAGGAATGGCGCTTCCGGACGCGTCAGCACGAACTGAACGGTATTGTCGTCCACTTTTTTCACTTCAGAAATCAGATCCGGCAGGCCCATCCCTTCGAAGTATTCATAGCTGCCGCCAGACACTTTGTGGTACGGGTTCTGCGCGTTTTTCTGACGATCGAAGGAGAACACAACGTCGTCGGCGTTAAAGTCGCGCGTTGGTTTGAATTCTTTGCTGTCCTGCCACTTCACGCCTTTGCGCAGGTGGAAGGTATAGGTTTTGCCGTCTTCGCTGACGTCCCACTTCTCAGCCAGCCCCGGAATCACTTCCGTGGTACCGGTTTTGAATTCAACCAGACGGTTATAGATCGGTACAGAGCTTGCGTCGTAAGTCGTACCAGAGGTAAAGAGCTGTGGGTTAAAGCCTTCCGGCGAGCCTTCAGAACAGTAAACCAGGGTTTTTGCCTGTACGCTTGCTGCCACGGTCATAGCCACCAGGCTCAGACCAAGCTTCAGCATCCCTGACTTCTTCAAGGAAATACTCATTATTCTGCTCCAATGTGATGTTTTGCTTTGTTGTGTTACGCCGCCAGACCTTTATTTATTTTTTACCCGGTCCGGTCGGTGATGCCCGAAGGCTTTAAAGGGATGGAGAATCCTTTCAGAAGAGCGTTTGAGTTGCAGCGCAGATCGTCCCTGAAATGCCCCTCATGCCCTACAATCTGTCAACAGAATGTGAAAACGTCAATACAGGTGACGGGGATTTACGCTGAGTGTGAGAAACCGCAAACAAAGATTAAAAAAACCATGTATGCCAGTTTTCAGCAGGGAAATTTATGCTACTCGCTATCCTGCAGCACAAGTCTCTTCATATTTCGCAACAATCAGTGATTAACTTTTATTCAGAATGGGTAAATTTTCTTGCAGAATGGTGATTATCTGAGCACTAAATTCCATGAACGCTAAAACGCACAGCGAAAAATGCTGAGGTTATCCATAAGCAACGCGAAAAAAGATCAATCTATATATAAAAAAATACAATGGATTATGTCACAAAATCGTTAACAGGCAGGAAGAAGCGGACCTAAGGGGCGTTTTGGATACTCTAACGGGATAAGGTCATAATGCAAAAAGGGCTAACCTTGCGGTTAGCCCTTTTCAGAATGTGGTCGGCGAGAGAGGATTCGAACCTCCGACCCACTGGTCCCAAACCAGTTGCGCTACCAAGCTGCGCTACTCGCCGAATGCGGAGCGCATCTTACTGCTGAGGTGCGCCCCCGTCAATCCCTTATTTTCAAAAAGCCATTCAACTGGCGATATTCTCGCCAGAGCAGCTACTGCGCGGCTTTTACGCTGTTAGCAGGGAGTTTACACCAGTTGTTGTTTTCGTTAATCCCACCGTTCGGTGAGGTATAGCCGAGACAACCCATAATGGTGTCGTACAGCTCAACGTGACGACGCGGCACCTTCATCTCCGCCTCTTTCTTCAGCTGAGCAAACATCTTCGCCTTCTCCGGGTTTTCCAGGTACTTATCCGACATCCACATGATCATCGGCACGCGGAACTGTTCAGGCGGTGCCAGCTTGCGCGGCGTACCGTGCAGATGCTCTTTCTCGTTGATAGATTCACCGTGGTCTGCCGCATAAATCACAATCGCTTTCTTATCGCGCAGCTGGTCGATCACCCGGCTCAGGAAGGTATCCACATACAGCACCGAGTTATCATAGGCATTGATCAGCTCCTGCTTGCTGCAGTCTTTATTAATGCCCACGCACTCAGGCTGCCACTTCGCGAAATCACGCGTATAGCGCTGGTAATAGCTGTAATGCGATCCTTTGGTATGCAGAATGACAAGATGCTTGCCCTGCGGATGATTCTTGAGGGATTGCGACATTTCTTCCAGCAGCAGCATGTCGTCGACGTTTTTACCGCGATTACGCGGTTCGGCGCCAATCTGCTCACGGTACGCGATATTATCTGCCAGGGTATTGGTGTAGAACCACATCTCACTTTGCATGGCAAACAGGTCTGAGCTAAATCCAAGCTGCTTCAGCACGGCAAAGACGTTTTGCTCTTTCAGCGTACGCTGCGGGTTATCGCTTGCACCGCCTTCGCGAACAAACATACAGCGCAGCGAAAGCTTGGTCGCGGTATCGCAGGAGTAACCCCGGTACGCCACCAGGTTCTTCTCCTGCGCCAGCTTTGGCGTGGTATCCCGGTTATAGCCGAGAATGCCCATATGATCCCAGCGCGTCGTTTCGCCAATGACAAAAACGACGTACGTATCATCAAGCCCGTCGGCTGGTGGCTGGTAGGTGAATTTTTTCAGTGGATTGATCAGCGACTTCACATCACCGGATTCATCCGCCTGCGCCCAGGCATACAGACCTAACGCTGACAGCCAGTTAGACGGCAAGTAGGAGTTTGCCACCACGCCGCCATAGCTTGGCATATCCACGCCCGTCGCTTTTTCGACGCGTTTTTGCTGCGTTTCCATCAGGCGGATAGGTGCCCATACCAGCAGACCGGCCAGCAGGACGACGACGATATTGCGGATCCGCTGTCCACGCGTGCGCAGCTGGCGTAACAGCGTATAGCGGCACGTATTGTTCCAGATAAAGAACAGCGGGATCAGACAGGTTAAAACCGTCCAGACAATAAAGCCTTTCCCTACCACCTCTTTCGAGAGATCGATATCCGTGGTCATCACCGAGGCAACTATACCGTACCCAATGACCACGTTCATAAAGGTCATGTAATAGCTTGCGGCGGCAGAAATAATCACCACCAGCGAGGCCAAAATTTGCCATGTACGTCGGCCAAACAGGGACAGCAGGCGTAAGAGGAAGAAGGTAGCGAGGACGGAGCCGAACACTTCAATTGCGGCAAAAATACAATTACTTACGGTAAGGTTTTCGAAATAACCTTCCACTCTTCTGAACAGTACCGCGCCATTCAGAAATAATCCGATATAGACAGCCAGCATCAGACACAATCTTTGCTGGGTAAGAGACCTAATGTATTTCATGCAAACAACCCTGGGGGAAGGGGTATAAAGACCCGTCGAATCTCAAAGAGAAAGCGGACAGAGTAAGTAAATGCGTAAGGAAGCGTTATGAGAAACGTCTACAAGCGCGGTAAGTAGACCACAGCGGGAGAGAAAAGTGGCAGCAGAGAGTGTGATCGGTGTAAATTTTTACAAAATATCGAGACGGGAAGCGTCTCGCATAAAGACAAAAGAGGCCACAGAGGCCTCTTTCATACCGCTTACGCATGCGCTTCTTTGAATACTTCGCGCTGCGGCTGGCGAATCGTGGTTGAGAGCGCCAGCGAGATAATCAGCAAGGCAAATATTACGCAGAAGGTCACGTAGAACCCGCCGAAGAGGGAGGCAATCAGCGAGCCGCAGATACTGCCGATCCCGAAGCCCAGATAGATAACGCCGTAGTTTTTCGCCAGATTGTTCAAGCCAAAGAACTCGCTCACCAGTGACGGGAAGACGGTAATGGTGCCACCGAAGTTAAAGGCCACGCAGGCAATCGCCGCAAAGAAGGTGGCTTCATTCAGCGGAGCGAACAGCAGCGCCGCCATACCGACCAGCGAGACCACCTGCCCAATCGTAATCACGCGGATGCGGGCAATTTTGTCAGACAGAATACCGAGCACCAGACGACCGGAGAGGTTGGCAATGGAGATGACCGTCACCGCGTTCGCCGCCGTGGCCGCATCCAGCTTCACCATGCCCTGCGCGATATCCTTCGCCACGCCGATAACATACAGACCGCTCATGCAGGCAGTCAGGAACATTACCGCCAGCATCCAGTACTGTGGCTTACGCATGGACTGCGCGAGGGTGAAGTCGTTCTCCACCACGCCGTTCACGGATTTGACCTCCTGCTGCGGCGCATCTTTCATCAGCGTGGCGCCGAACAGAATCATCACCAGCACGATTGCGCCCCAGATCATAAAGGTATTTTCGAGGCCAACGGACGCCAGCAGGTGGGAGTCGATAAATTTGAACCCGAGGCTGCCCAGGCCATATGAGCCGATGGCAAACGCGGAGATTAAACCTTTACGCTCCGGGAACCACTTCACGCAGTTCGACAGGGTCAGCAGGTAACCTGCGCCATCGGCCAGCCCCACCAGCACGCCGGCGCTTAGCCACAGCATCATCAGGTTGCTGGAGTGCGCCGTCAGGAAAAAGCCCAGACCCAGCAGGATGCCGGACGCCATGGTCACGCGCTTCACGCCAAAACGCTCCTGCAGCTTACCCGCGACGGAAGACGAAATCGCCAGACCCAGGCTCAGCAAACCAAAGGAGAACGCGACCTGGCTGACCGGCGCGCCGAGTTTGTCGGAAAGCGCGCTGTTGAACAGGCTCCAGGTATAGACCGACCCCAATGCAAACTGAGTGACGATGGTGCCAAAGAGCGTGAGCCAGCGCGTGCGGTTATAGGTTGATGTGTTCATGGCAGTTGTCCTGCAAGAGAAATTAAGGAAGTTCGCTGAGGACAACGATAAACAAAACCTTAAAACGCATGGGGTAAAACGGCATGAAATGCAGGCGGAACGGAATGAAATGCCTGGAATCGGGAATGAATGACCTGGCACGGGAATAAAGCGATAGCATGTTAGTATCTGCTATCGCTGTAAAGCCCGTGGTTATTGTATTCGAGATGTTACCGTAACGTTTAAAAAAGTAACAACTCTAGAAATTTGCGCTGACGCCGAGTGTGTATAAAAACTCCTCACCGGTGGTGGTGTGCTCCCCCTGAGCCAGCGACGCGTAGGCCGCCATGCGCGTGTTAAAGGGAATATCCGTTCCCACGGTGACATCCATCCAGCTACCGTTTTGGGCAGGAGCTGGCGTTTGCGGCATGCCAAACTGCGATTTCCACTGGTTTTCACCAAACTGCTGGTTATAGCTAATCTGCGCCCACAGACGGAGATCGCCATACTGGGTATTCACGCGCCACCCCAGCGTGCTGACGCTGGCATGCCAGAGCGGGTCGGTAATTGCTTGCGTCGACGCGCTATCACCAAACTCGTTGATCATCATGGGAGTCGTGCCGTCGTACCGCCATGCCACCACCGGGCCGGTGGTGATACGTGCTGAAACGGGAAAATTCCAGCCCACGCTCATTGCCCCCTCCGTCGTTCTGCCAGACGGTATATTCAGGGCAAGTCCCGGCGCGTTCTGCGAAGACTGAATACGCTCAGCCAGAATATCCTCATAACGCGGTTGGTGATCCGCGTCCCATGTATAGCGTTCCGCCGTATTATTCTGGGCGTCTGAAACGATATATTCCTGTTGCCAGGCAGACGCTGTATTACAAAAGAACAGGCAGGCTGAAATTCCCACCAGGCCAGAAGCAGCATGGCGACCACTGATTTTTTTTATCATCATCAACGCGACCCCAGAGAGAGCCGAATTCGGCGATATTTGTCGTTATTCAGGAAGAGCTTAGAGAGCATATGGCCCTGTATTAACTATTGTCTTTATAGTAAACACGTCAAGCCAGTCAGAACGAAATTTTTGCGAAATCAGTATCAATAAGGGAGATGACGGATGGAACGTTGCGGTTGGGTAAGCCAGGATCAGCTTTATATCGACTATCACGATCGGGAATGGGGCGTGCCGGAAAGGGATGGCAAAAAGCTCTTCGAGATGATCTGCCTGGAGGGCCAGCAGGCGGGGTTATCATGGATTACGGTACTGAAAAAACGCGAAAATTACCGCAACGCTTTCCACCAGTTCGATCCCGTTGCCGTCGCTGCGATGACCGATGGGGACGTAGAGCGGCTGGTGCAGGATGCCGGCATCATCCGCCATCGCGGTAAGATCCAGGCCATCATCGGCAACGCACGCGCTTACCTGGCGATGGAGCAAAACGGCGAATCATTTTCAGATTTTGTCTGGACGTTTGTGAACAACAAACCGCAACTCACCCAGGCCGCCACGCTCGCGGAAATCCCGGCCTCCACCCCGGCCTCGGATGCGCTCTCGAAAGCACTGAAAAAACGCGGCTTTAAGTTTGTCGGCTCCACCATCTGCTACGCCTTTATGCAGGCCTGTGGCCTGGTCAATGACCACGTTACCGGCTGCTTCTGTCATCCGGGAGGCCATCATGATCCGCAAATGGCAAAATGAGAATACCGCGCCGCTTTTGAGCCTATGGCTTGAAAGCACCACGGAAGCGCATCCGTTTATCGAGCCGGGTTACTGGAAAGAGAACGAGGCTATGGTGCGGGACGTTTACCTGCCGTCTGCAGAAACCTGGGTCTGGGAACAGGACGGCGAACCTTGCGGATTTATCAGCGTGATGCAGTCTCAGTTTGTCGGCGCCCTGTTTGTGGCGCCGTCATGCATCGGGAAAGGCATCGGGCGCGCGCTGCTGAACCATGTTCAACAGCGCTTCTCGCACTTAACCCTGGAGGTGTACCAGAAAAATGTCCGGGCGGTGAATTTCTACCATGCTCAGGGCTTTCGCATTGAAGACAGCGCCTGGCAGGATGATACTCAGCACCCGACATGGATCATGAGCTGGCAGGCGGATCAAACGCCGTTAAGGTAAGCTCGGGCCCCTCATATTTCTCGACCCAGGCCAGCGCCGTGTTCCCTGCGCAACCATTCCCCAGCTTCGAGCTGGGGAGATCTTTGGTCAGCACGTTAACCGCCCCGTTTTTACAGATACCGCCCTCGGCGGGCTCAAGGTCGGGCCATGCGCCCTGATGAATACAGATCACGCCCGGTTTAATCCCGTCGCTCACCACCGCCCCTGCCAGCACCTGCCCGCGCGAGTTCCAGACGCGCACCACGTCGCCGTCCGCAATCCCGCGCGCTTTCGCATCGAGGGTATTCAGCGCGATCGGCTCTCGTCCGGCGACCGCATACTGCTCGCGCAGGGACGTATAGTTAAGCTGGCTGTGCAGACGGTGCGCGGGATGCGCAGACAACACCTGCAGCTGTTCCGGCTGGGCGTTGCCGTGCCACTCATCCGGCTCGAGCCAGGTAGGGTGCGGCGGGCAGTCGGCATAGCCAAAGCTGGCGATGCGCTCACTGTAAATCACGATCTTTCCGCTCTCTGTTTTCAGCGGGTGGTTCTCGGGGTCGCGGCGGAAATCGGCAAAACGGACAAACTTCGCGTTCTGCTCGCTCTCCGGCATCTCGACAATCTGGTTCGCCTCCCAAAACTCAGCGAATGGCGGAAGCGTTACGCCCTGCGCCGCACCGCGCTGTCCGGCAATCTGGTAGAAGGTCTCCAGCCATTGCAGATCGCTTTTCCCTTCGGTGAAACGCTCGCGGCCGCCCGTTTCCCACAGTTCGCTCAGTTCAGCAAACACCTCAAAATCATCACGTGCTTCATCTCGCGGGGCCACTACGCGCTTCATCGGAACCATATGCTGGTTGCTGTAGTCACCGGTCATGGTGAGATCGTTACGCTCAAACGAGGTGGTCGCCGGCAGCACGATATCTGCATGCTTAGCCGAACCGGTCCAGAAGCACTCGGAAATCACCACCAGCTCCGGCTTTTGCCAGGCGCGGATCAGGCGGTTGGTATCCTGATGGTGCGTGAAGTTCGACCCGCCTGCCCACCAGACAAATTTAATGTCCGGGAAATGGCGGTCCAGACCGTTGTGCTGATAAAAACCACCGGGGTTTTCAAGGGCTTCAACAATACGCGCCACCGGGATTTTATCCACGGCATCCACGCCGCCCTGCACCGAGCCCTGCAGAGACGCCAGCACCGCCGCTTTACGCGTGGGGTTGCCGCCGTTAGCAAAGTGATAGGAGAGACCAAAACCACCGCCCGGCGTGCCGATCTGCCCAAGCATCGCGGCAAGGGTCACCAGCATCCAGTGTTTTTGCTCGCCAAACTGCTGGCGCTGCATTCCCCAGCCGGACATTAACATCGTAGTATTTTTATGGAACAACGCCGTCAGTTCGCGGATTTTCTCCGCATGAACACCACAAATATTTGCCGCCCACTCTGCCGTTTTCGCAATCCCATCGGATTGACCCGTCAGGTAGTCGGCGAATTTATCGAAACCGGTGGTACAGCGCGTCAGGAATTCGACATCGTGCCAGCCGTTCTCCACCAGCGTATGAGCGATACCCAGCATCATTGCCACGTCGGTGCCCATATGCGGGGCAACCCACTCGGCGCTGTCGCCAAAGAAATCCATGGTTTCAGAACGCATCGGGTCAATGCAGATGATGCGCTTGCCGCTTTTGCGCAGCGCGTCGAAATACCTAATGCCCTGCTCGTCGCTGGCATTCCATGCAATTTTCAGCGTGTTAAGGGGGTTAGCGCTCCACAGCACGACCACATCGGTATGCTCCAGCACCAGCGGCCAGCTGGTCTGCTGCTGGTACACTTCGTTCCCGCCCACGACGTATGGCATGATCGCCTGCGCCGCGCCGGTGGAGTAATCCCCCAGATGACCGGTATAGCCTCCCGCCAGGCTCATGTAGCGCTGCAGCAGCGTCGAGGCTTTGTGCAGCACGCCGTTTGAACGCCAGCCGTAGGACCCGGCGAAAATGGACGACGGACCGTAGCTGTTGCGGATGCGCTTGTGCTGGGTGTGGATCAGCGCCAGCGCGTCATCCCAGCTCACGCGAACAAACTCATCCTGACCGCGAATACCCTGCGGCTTGTCCGGCGAGGCCAGAAAACCTTTACGCACCATCGGCCAGCGCACGCGCGTTTTGCTGTGCACCTGATCGCGAACGACGGTCTGTAACGAGTTGGGATGTTGGGTTGGCAGTGCCCCGCGGGACGACAGAACATTTTCGCCATCGGTTTCGACCAGCATCGGACCCCAGTGGGCGGCAGTCAGAATGGTTTTCGTTGAGGTGCTCAAGCGTGCGCTCCTGGTTGCGTGCAGGTTTTACGGCCTTCTTTGCTGAGGCAGTTTATGGTTTGTCACAAATTTCAGAGTTATACCCGGAATTTTCTCCGTATCTGGACGTCATAATCAACTGCCACGCTCGCCGTGGCAAAGAATAAAAAGGATTAAGGAAAGAAGATGAAAAAACGCGTACTCGTTATTGCCGCTCTGGTGAGCGGTGCCCTGGCTGTTTCTGGCTGCACAACCAACCCTTACACCGGTGAACGCGAAGCGGGTAAATCCGGCATTGGCGCGGGTATCGGCTCGCTGGTCGGCGCAGGCGTTGGGGCGCTCTCCTCCTCCAAGAAAGACCGCGGCAAAGGCGCTCTGATTGGCGCAGCGGCGGGCGCGGCGCTGGGCGGCGGCGTTGGTTATTACATGGACGTGCAGGAAGCGAAGCTGCGCGACAAAATGAAGGGAACCGGCGTGAGCGTGACGCGCAGCGGCGATAGCATCATCCTGAACATGCCGAACAACGTGACCTTCGACAGCAGCAGCGCAACGCTGAAACCAGCAGGTGCGAACACGCTCACCGGCGTGGCAATGGTGCTGAAAGAGTACAACAAGACTGCCGTGAACGTGATGGGCTATACCGATAGCACCGGCAGCCAGGATCTGAACATGCGTCTGTCCCAGCAGCGCGCCGACGCCGTGGCCAGCTCGCTCATCACTCAGGGCGTTGAAGCAAACCGCATCCGCACCAGCGGCATGGGCCCTGCCAACCCTATCGCCAGCAACAGCACGGCGGAAGGCAAAGCGCAGAACCGCCGCGTTGAGATTACGTTGAGCCCAATTCAGTAATTGCATTTCCTCCTCTCCCAGTGGGAGAGGGTCGGGGTGAGGGCATCAAGCCCCACACCCCGGCATGAACCACTTGCCATCGTTGATTTTCCCGCTAAGGTATTCTCACTAAATTCAGGGAAATCAGCGATGAGCAAACCAGCCCGGGCCACCATCAGCGACGTGGCGAAAGCCGCCAAAACCGGTAAAACCAGTATTTCGCGCTACCTTAACGGTGAGAAACACCTGCTGTCCGATGCGTTGCTGGCGCGAATTGAACAGGCCATTGCCGATCTCGACTACCGTCCCAGCCTCATGGCGCGCGGGCTAAAACGCGGTCGCACCCGTCTTATCGGACTTATCATCGCCGATATCACTAATCCCTACTCCGTTAACGTGCTCAGCGGTATCGAAGCCGCCTGTCGCGAGAAGGGGTTCACGCCGCTGGTCTGTAATACCAATAATGAAGTCGACCAGGAGCTGCACTATCTCGACCTGCTGCGCAGCTATCAGGTGGAAGGGATTGTGGTCAACGCGGTAGGCATGCGTGAAGAGGGGTTAAACCGCCTGCAGCAGTCCTCTCTGCCTATGGTCCTCATCGACCGTAAAATCCCTGAATTTGCCTGCGATGTCGTCGGGCTGGATAACACCCAGGCCGCGACGACCGCCACCGAACATCTGATTGAACAGGGCTTCGAGGCCATTCTGTTTCTGAGTGAACCGCTGGGGATGGTCAATACCCGTCGCGAGCGCCTGAGCGCATTTCGCGCCACGCTGGAGCGATATCCCGGCGTGATCGCTGAAAATGCCGAAACGCCGCTTCACGAAGCCGGGCAGCTCGACAACACCCTGCGTCAGTTCCACACGCGCCATCGCGGAATGCGCAAAGCCGTTATCTCGGCCAACGGGGCGCTGACGCTTCAGGTCGCCCGCTCGCTCAAGCGCATTGGCCTCCACTGGGGCAGCGACATCGGTCTGCTGGGGTTTGATGAACTGGAGTGGGCGGAACTGGCTGGCGTAGGCATTACCACCCTCAAGCAGCCCACCTGGCAAATTGGCTATGCTGCTGTTGAACAAGTGGTTCGTCGTATTGAAGGCACCAGCGATGCCGTTCGCGAGCAGGTCTTCTCCGGCGAGCTGATCGTTCGTGGC
The DNA here is from genome assembly GCF_977039595.1 of Enterobacter sp. NCBI lineage: Bacteria > Pseudomonadati > Pseudomonadota > Gammaproteobacteria > Enterobacterales > Enterobacteriaceae > Enterobacter > Enterobacter sp. The sequence goes on along the minus strand of NZ_CDRQYH010000042.1, from coordinate 18,482 downwards.
TCCACCGCGCGTTAAATTTCCCTTGTGATAGCGATCATAAATTCAACATCCTGACCTTTTCTTTGGAACCGGTTCCATCTAGCGTAATAGTATTGATATGTTGCGATGGAGTCCGAAGATGGGCAGGAAAATTATGGTGGTCACCGCCGCGTACGGTGCGGAACAGGTGCGACAGGCAGGCGGTCAGCGGGCGATGCTTCCCGTTATTGCAGGCGCAGGGGCAGACGGCGTGGAGATCCGCCGGGAACTGTTCAACAGCGAAGAGCTGTTGGCACTGCCTGCGCTGGGTGAATCCATTGAGCTGCTGGGCCTGCTGGCGTGCTACTCCGCACCCGCCGCCCTGTTTATGCCCGACGGCAACCTCAACCCGGACCTGCCCCGCTATCTTTCTGAAGCCAACACCCTGAACGCCCTGTGGCTGAAGGTTTCCCTGGGCCATTTCCGTGACGCGCAGCCTCTTGACGACTTGCGTAGCCTGCTTAATGCAAGCGGTATGGCGCTGGTCGTGGAGAACGATCAGACCGACTGCGGGCAGCTCGCCCCCATGCAGCGCTTCCAGGCCGCCTGTCGGGAAATGGCTTTACCCGTCACGCTAACCTTCGACATGGGCAACTGGCTATGGGTTGGCGATTCCCCCGAAGAGGCCGCCCGTCATCTGGCCCCTGCGGTGAGCTATATCCACGTGAAAGCCGCCGTGCCGCACAAAGATAACTTCCGCGCAGTGGCGCCGGATCGCGCCGATGCGCGCTGGCTGGATCTGCTCGGCCAGCTGCCTGCCGATGCCCCGCGCGGTATCGAGTTCCCGCTGGAAGGGGCGGATTTAACCGCCGTTACCCGCCATTACGTCAACCTGCTGCGCGAGGAGTAAACCATGCACAAGACGCTGGATGTCATAACGATCGGCGAGGCCATGGCGATGTTTGTCGCCACCGAAACGGGCGAGCTGAGCGCGGTAGAGCACTTTTTTAAACGCGTCGCAGGCGCTGAACTCAACGTCGCAACCGGCCTGGCGCGTCTTGGCCTGAACGTGGGCTGGGTCAGCCGCGTGGGGGACGACAGCTTTGGCCATTTCGTTCTCGATTCGCTGAAAAAAGAGGGGATTGATGCCGCAGGCGTCACCCTCGACGGACGCTTCCCTACCGGCTTTCAGCTTAAATCTAAGGTCGAAAATGGAACCGATCCCATCGTGGAGTATTTCCGTAAAGGATCGGCCGCAAGCCACCTGTCTGTCGCGGATTACCACACAGCTTACTTTGCCTCCGCGCGCCATCTTCACCTGAGCGGCGTGGCGGCCGCGCTGTCTGCCAGCTCGTATGAGCTGCTCGATCATGCCGCGACCACTCTGAAAGGCCAGGGGAAAACCATATCGTTCGACCCCAACCTGCGCCCGGTGCTGTGGAAAAGCGAAGCGGAAATGGTGGAGAAACTGAACCGTCTGGCGTTCAGGGCGGACTGGGTTCTGCCAGGCCTGAAAGAAGGGATGATCCTCACCGGCGAAAGCACGCCGGAAGGCATTGCCGATTTCTATCTGAATAAAGGGGTAAAAGCGGTGGTGCTGAAAACCGGTGCTGATGGCGCATGGTTTAAAACGGCCGACGGCGAACAGGGCGCGGTCGCGGCGGTGAAGGTCGAGAACGTAGTCGACACCGTCGGCGCGGGCGACGGCTTTGCCGTGGGCGTGATTAGCGCACTGCTGGAAGGCAAAACGCTGCCGCAGGCCGTCGCTCGAGGCAACAAGATTGGCTCGCTGGCCATTCAGGTGCAGGGCGACAGCGAAGGATTACCAACGCGAGCACAGCTCGGCGTTTAAATTCCCTCTCCCTGTGGGAGAGGGCCAGGGTGAGGGCAGCAAGCCGCACCAAATAATTAAACCACCGTGTACCCTACAGACAACGGCGGTAACAACCTCAACAACAGAGGCAAGCCTATGAACAGTTCGACCAATGCAGTAAAACGCTGGTGGTACATCATGCCAATCGTGTTTATCACGTACAGCCTGGCGTACCTTGACCGTGCCAACTTCAGCTTCGCGTCTGCGGCAGGGATCACAGAGGACCTTGGCATCACCAAAGGTATCTCCTCCCTGCTGGGTGCCCTTTTCTTCCTGGGCTACTTCTTCTTCCAGATCCCCGGCGCGATTTATGCGGAACGCCGCAGCGTGCGTAAGCTGATCTTCATCTGTCTGATCCTGTGGGGCGCCTGCGCGTCACTGACCGGCATGGTGAACAATATTCCTGCCCTGGCCGCCATTCGCTTTATCCTCGGCGTCGTTGAGGCGGCGGTTATGCCGGCGATGCTGATCTACATCAGCAACTGGTTTACCAAATCTGAACGCTCGCGCGCGAATACCTTCCTTATCCTCGGTAACCCGGTAACGGTACTGTGGATGTCGGTGGTGTCCGGCTACCTGATCCAGTCCTTCGGCTGGCGCGAAATGTTTATCATTGAAGGGGTGCCGGCGATTATCTGGGCCTTCTGCTGGTGGGTGCTGGTGAAAGATAAACCAGCCCAGGCGAAATGGCTTTCTGAAGATGAGAAAGCGGCGCTGCAGGCGCAGCTGGACAAAGAACAGCAGGGCCTGAAGGCGGTACGTAACTATGGTGAAGCCTTCCGCTCGCGTAACGTGATCCTGCTCTGCGCGCAGTATTTTACCTGGAGCATTGGCGTGTACGGCTTTGTGCTGTGGCTGCCGTCCATTATCCGCAGCGGCGGCGAGAACCTCGGCATGGTCGAAGTAGGCTGGCTGTCATCCGTACCATATCTGGCGGCAACCATCGCCATGATCGTCGTCTCCTGGGCATCGGACAAGCTGCAGAACCGTAAATTGTTTGTCTGGCCGCTGCTGCTGATTGCTGCCTTCGCCTTTATTGGCTCCTGGGCCGTGGGCGCAAACCATTTCTGGGCCTCTTACACCCTGCTGGTGATTGCCGGTGCGGCCATGTACGCCCCTTACGGACCGTTCTTTGCCATCATCCCGGAGATGCTCCCGCGTAACGTTGCGGGTGGCGCAATGGCGTTAATTAACAGCATGGGTGCGCTGGGCTCGTTCTGCGGCTCCTGGTTCGTCGGCTACCTGAACGGTGCCACCGGCAGCCCGTCCGCATCGTACATCTTTATGGGGGTGGCGCTTTTCGCCTCCGTGTGGCTTACTCTGATTGTTAAGCCTGCTAATAATCAACAACACCCTGTCGGCGCTCGCCACGCCTGAATCCTTAAAAATCAACGGAGATTAGCATGAAGCCGTCCGTCATTTTGTATAAAGCACTGCCGGAAGATCTGCAGAAACGCCTTGAAGAACACTTCACCGTCACGCAGGTGAAGAACCTGAGCCCGGAAACCGTGGCACAGCACGCCGAGGCGTTCGCCAGCGCCGAAGGCCTGCTGGGTTCAAGCGAGAAAGTGGATGTCGCCCTGCTGGAAAAAATGCCGAAGCTTCGTGCTACCTCAACCGTTTCCGTGGGTTACGACAACTTCGACGTGGATGCCCTTAACGCCCGCAAGATCCTGCTGATGCATACCCCACATGCCCTGACGGAAACCGTGGCCGATACGCTGATGGCGCTGATGCTCACCACGGCCCGTCGCGTGGTGGAAGTGGCTGAGCGCGTCAAAGCGGGCGAATGGACAAAAAGCATTGGTCCGGACTGGTTCGGCGTGGACGTTCACGGCAAGACGCTGGGCATTGTCGGTATGGGTCGTATCGGGCTGGCGCTGGCGCAGCGCGCGCATTTTGGTTTTAACATGCCGATTCTGTATAACGCGCGTCGCCATCACGGTGAAGCCGAAGAACGCTTCAACGCCCGTTACTGCGAGCTGGATACCCTGCTGCAGGAAGCCGATTTTGTCTGCCTGGTTCTGCCGCTCACGAACGAAACCCGTCATCTGATTGGCAAAGAGGCGTTTGAAAAAATGAAGACGTCAGCCATTTTCATCAACGCGGGTCGTGGCCCGGTGGTGGATGAGAAGGCGCTGATTGAGGCCCTTAAAAACGGTCAGATCCATGCAGCAGGTCTGGACGTGTTTGAGCAGGAGCCGCTGCCGGTGGACTCCCCGCTGCTGACAATGCCTAACGTGGTTGCCCTGCCCCACATCGGCTCAGCCACCCATGAGACGCGCTACAACATGGCGGCCACCGCGGTCGATAACCTTATTGCCGCCCTTAGTGGAAAGGTGGAGAGAAACTGCGTGAACCCGCAGGTGCAACGGTAGAAACGAAAAAACCCGCCAGAAGGCGGGTTTTTAAATTCTTTGCTACTGGGTTGGAAGCTTACAGGCTTACAACGTTACCAGCTGCTGGGCCTTTAGCGCCGCTTTCGATGGTGAAGGACACTTTCTGACCTTCGTCCAGAGATTTGTAGCCATCGTTCTGGATAGCAGAGAAGTGTACGAACACGTCTTTAGAGCCATCGTCAGGAGTGATGAAGCCGAAACCTTTATCAGCGTTGAACCATTTTACCAGACCAGTCATTTTAGCAGACATAGAAATTACCTTATTAACAAATATATTGTGCCTTCCGGCTTGATGGATTGCGTTACAGATTTTTAAGCGATGAAGGAAGGGTCACTACGAAGGGTATCTATGGATAACAATCTGGACTGCTTTACTAAACTGCTTTAGGTCTGTGTAACAAACCGACGGGAATAGTTATACCGATGTGGTAGAGGAATGACAAGCGTTATTTTCGCAACGCATAAAAAAAACCCCGCCAGAAGCGGGGTTTTTTCGGTTTATTCTGTGGCAGCGACTGCGGCACTCCAGGCCTGGCTGAAGGCCTGATGCTGAGAGGCCAGCGGCCCAATCAGCGTATTGTACTGGCTTGCCTGCTGGGAGGTCGGGAACTGAATACCGTTGGCAACAAAGCTTACCTGCGTATTCTGCTGGGCAATAAAGTCACCCACCTGGACCAGCTGCTGCGTGAAGATTTGCGCGGCCGGAATCAGCGGTTGCAGCGCTTCAGAAGGCTTGGTCACCACTTTCTCATACACTTTGTCGAAGACCGGTTTAAGATCGTCACCTTGCTTGAGCGCAGAACGTGACGCGTCAGCCTGCATTTTCGCATTTTGCAACTGCTGGCTCAGCACGCCAAGTGCACCGTTGGACTGGCGCAGCGGTTCACGCTGCGTCACATAATCCTGTGGAACGCGGATGGCGTTCACGCTATCCACTACCGGGCGGATACCGGAATCCATCGCCTGGCTCACCTGCTGTGAATAACCATAAAGAATGGCGTAATCGGACACGAAGGGACCAAACTGTTTTTTCTGATCCGCAGTCAGCGTCGGCAACCGCTCGCCGCTGCGCATCACTGTATTCTGCAGAAAATCGATAAACGCTTTGCGCTGATCGCCTTCTTTATCAAAACACCCACTCAGGCTAACAACCATCAACAACGCCGCAATAGGCGCAAACCAGCGAGAGCAGGACTTTCCTGTCGCCATTTTATTACTCCTTTCACCCAAAAAAGCGCACACCGGCACACGCGTGCCCGACGCTGACAAGGATAGTCCAGGTCAGCCTTGCAAGATACTCTTTTCATGCAAAACGGCTATTGCCGATTTATTTCTTATCATTTACAAAAAAATACCTGGCGAAGCTGACCTATGACTAATCAGGGAATTAGCATAACTATCCATATTGCTGAATCGGATACAGCGATCGTTACCGCACAATTAATCACACCCGTGACGATCCTGGGTTGGTATTAGGGACTATTCTTAACTGGCTCTCTGATGTTCTTGATCACGATGTGAGATTTAAGAGGAGTCCTCAATGGAATATAAAGATCCTGAGTTTGAACTGCTGAGCAGTCTGGAACAGATCATTTTTAAAGATGTACCGCAGATGATTACCCTGCAACAAAAATCCAATCCCTTTACAGAATATGAGCAATTGCGCAAAGGGACAGGACTGAAAACCGAAGAATTCGCCAGAGCGATGGGTGTCAGCGTGGCTATGGTGCAGGAGTGGGAGTCAAAACGTGAGAAACCCACCCCAACCGAGTTACGGCTGATGCGCCTGATTCAGGCCAACCCTGCACTCAGCAAACAGATAGCGTAATGAAGATTGAATGCCCCCGCCTTTGCGGGGGCTTGTGTTTTACAGGCTATCACAACGCCAACCCGCCTCTTCCCATACCAGCTCATGCGTTAACGCCAGGCCTCTTAAAAAAGCCTCATCGTGTGATACCACCAGCAGAGCCCCGGGGAAACCGGCCAGCGCCGCTTCAATGGCCTGGACTGAAGCCAGATCCAGATGGTTGGTCGGTTCATCCAGCAGAAGAAGCTGCGTGGCCTCCGCACGCCACAGCGCGCAGGCCAGGGCAGCCTTAAGACGCTCGCCGCCGCTGAGCTCCGCCAATGGGAGCTTCACTTTGTCGGCCCCCAGTTGAAGCTGTGCTAAACGGGTTCGCAATACTCCCTCTTCCAGAGGGGTATGACTCAAATTGAGATGCGTCATGACCGACTGCGTGAGATCGAGTTGCGACAGATGCTGGTCGAGATAAGCACAGCTGACGGATACCTTACAGGCACCCGAAGAGGGAGTAACCTCGCCGAGGATGGTTTTTAACAACGTCGATTTCCCACAGCCATTCGGTCCCTTTAACGCCACGCGCATCGGTCCGTCCATACGCCAGGTAAGCGGTGGAACAGGCACATGCGGCAGCACCAGATCCTCCAGCACCAGTACCTGTTTGCCCTCCGGGACCTGACTTCCCGGCAGGGTGAACATCACCGGGTTATCGTCTTCAACCCGCTCACGCGCCTTGTTTACCGCGGCGTTCAGGGCTTCATTTTGCTCGCTGTGCTGTTTTTTCCATGAGCCGATCCGCTCCTTTGCCGCTCCTTTATATTTGACCCGCTCGAACGATGCGATATTCAGGGTATCGACGGTGCGTAACGTCTTTGCCGACCGCCGCTGGCTGTCATCATGCTCTTTTTGCATGCGCGCGCGGGTGCGTTTGCGCTCGGTTGCCGCATGTTCCAGCGCCGCGCGGGCAGCCTGCTGTTCGGCATCGCGCTGGGCTTGATAATCCGCATAATTTCCGCCGTAGCTGCACAGACCCGAGGCGCTCAGCTCAAGAATACGCGGCACCTGCTCCAGAAGTTCGCGGTCATGAGAGGCCACCAGCACGCCGCCCTGATAGCGACTCAACTGGTCGTAGAACCACGCCCGACCTTGTCGATCCAGATGGTTAGTCGGTTCGTCAAGCAGCATGAAATCCGCTTCAGCCGTAAACGCCCCGCACAGCAGGGCGCGGATGCACTCGCCGCCGCTGAGTTCCTGGGCAGGCTTATCCGGATCAAACGCCGGGAGCTTCGCATTGATAAACGCCTCGCTCAGTCGCTCGGCTACATCCCAGTAGCCGTCGAGCAACGCCAGATCGTCAGGCTGGTAATCACCGCTGTCGATGCGCTTACGCGCAGTAAAAATCGCATCATATCCGAGAAGTTCAGCCAGCGTCGTCTGCGAAGAAATAACATGCTGCTGCGCCACAAATACATGCGAGCCAAAGCGTTCAATATGACCGGTAGCCGGTTCGTCCAGCCCCGCCAGCAGATGCAGCAGACGCGTTTTTCCGCTGCCGTTGCGGCCAACCAGCGCGCACAGGGAGGGTTCCAGCGTGAGATTCAGCGGGCCAAAAAGGGTATCGCCCGTCGGAAACTGACAGGTGACCTGATGCAGAATAAAAGAAGGGGACTGCGCAAAATGAGCCATAAGCACTCCTGAATGAAATCAAAACATCCCCTGCCGACGCGGTGGCGTTTAGCAAGGATCGAAATTCATCAGTCGTGTTTGTTCATTTTTGGGGGGCACTCCAGCGCGAGAAAGTTAACGTGGATAAGGATAGCGGTAATGTGTTGACGGTTTCAAGGTTAAATTTTCAGCAAAACACCATAAAAAAACCCGCCGAAGCGGGTTTTTAGCATTTGTCACAACGGGCACATTACTGCAGCAGCGAAATATCCGCCACGCGCAGGAACAGCTCACGCAGTTTTTCGAGCATAGAGAGACGGTTAATACGCAGCTCTTTATCTTCTACGTTTACCATCACTTTCTCGAAGAAGGCGTCGATGACGTCACGCAACTCGGCCAGCTCCACCAGCGCTTCCTGGTAGCGACCTTCCGCGAAGACCGGCTCGAGCTTGTCGCGCAGCACCACAACCTGCATCGCCAGGGCGATCTCTTCCGGCTCTTTCAGCGTCGCGGCGTTCACGCGCTCGTTCAGCGTCTCGTCGGATTTCGCCAGAATGTTGGATACACGCTTGTTGGCCGCCGCCAGAGCAGATGCCGCTTCCAGCGTACGGAAGTGGGAAACCGCCTTCATACGCGCATCGAAATCAGCCGGACGGGTCGGACGACGCGCCAGCACCGCCTGAATGGTGTCGACGGTGTAACCTTCATCCTGATACCAGGCGCGGAAACGACCGAGCATAAAGTCGATCACGTCATCCACCACGTTCGCGTTGGTCAGCTTGTCGCCGTACAGACGCACCGCTTCTTCGGTCAGGGTCTGCAGATCCAGGTTCAGGTTCTTCTCAACGATGATACGCAGCACGCCGAGCGCGGCACGACGCAGCGCAAACGGGTCTTTGTCGCCTTTTGGATGCTGACCGATACCGAAGATACCCGCCAGGGTGTCCATCTTATCGGCGATCGCCACGGCACAGGCAACCGGGTTGGACGGCAGCTCGTCACCCGCAAAGCGCGGCTGATACTGCTCGTTCAGGGCAACAGCCACGTCTTCCGCTTCGCCATCGTGACGCGCGTAGTGCATGCCCATCACGCCCTGGGTGTCGGTAAATTCGAACACCATGTTGGTCATCAGGTCGCATTTAGACAGCAGGCCAGCACGGGTTGCGTGGTTGACGTCCGCACCGATTTCACGGGCAATCCAGCCGGACAGTTCCGCAATACGGTCGGTCTTGTCGCGCAGCGTACCCAGTTGCTGCTGGAACAACACGGTCTGCAGGCGTGGAAGATGATCTTCCAGACGCTTTTTACGGTCGGTATTGAAGAAGAACTCGGCATCGGCCAGACGTGGACGCACGACCTTCTCGTTACCAGAGATAATCTGGATCGGATCTTTCGATTCGATGTTTGCCACGAAGATGAAGTTTGGCAGCAGTTTGCCGTCGTTGGCATAGACCGGGAAGTACTTCTGGTCACCCTTCATGGTGTACACCAGCGCTTCAGCCGGAACGGCCAAGAATTTCTCTTCAAACTTCGCGGTCAGCACAACCGGCCATTCCACCAGCGAGGTCACTTCTTCCAGCAGGCTGTCGCTCAGGTCGGCTTTACCGCCAATCTTGCGCGCCGCGTCTTCCGCGTCCGCTTTGATTTTGGCTTTACGCTGTTCGTAGTCAGCAATGACCTTGCCGCGCTCCAGCAGGATCTGCGGGTACTGGTCGGCATTGTCGATGGTGAACTCTGGCTCGCCCATAAAGCGGTGGCCGCGGATCACGCGATCGGACGCCACGCCCAGAATGGTGGCCGGAATAACGGTGTCGCCCAGCAGCAGGGTCACGGTGTGAACCGGACGCACAAAGTGCACATCAGACGCGCCCCAGCGCATCAGCTTAGGAATAGGCAGCTTCGCCAGAGACGTGGCAATCATGTCCGGCAGCAGCGCTTCCGCGCTTTCGCCCTTCACGTGCGCACGGTACAGCAGCCACTCGCCTTTATCCGTGGTCAGACGCTCGGCCTGATCGACGGTGATGCCGCAGCCGCGCGCCCAGCCTTCCGCCGCTTTGCTCGGCTTGCCTTCAGCGTCAAACGCCTGGGCAATCGCCGGGCCACGTTTTTCGACTTCGCGATCTGGCTGGGACGCCGCCAGATTTGCCACTTTCAGCGCCAGACGGCGCGGTGCAGCAAACCACTCAATTTTACCGTGCGCCAGGCCAGCGTTATCCAGCTCGGCGGTCACGTTCGCAGCAAAAGATTCAGCCAGGCTGCGCAGGGCTTTTGGTGGCAGCTCTTCGGTGCCGATTTCCACCAGGAAAGTTTTCTCAGACATGGCCGCCTCTTATTTGTTTCGGTTGCACATCGGGAAGCCAAGGGCTTCACGGGACGCATAGTAAGCTTCTGCAACGGCTTTGGTCAGGGTACGAATACGCAGAATGTAGCGCTGACGTTCAGTCACGGAGATGGCTTTGCGGGCATCCAGCAGGTTGAAGCTGTGGGCGGCCTTCAGAATACGCTCGTAAGCAGGCAGCGGCAGTGGAGTCTCCAGCGCCAGCAGCTGCTGCGCTTCTTTCTCGTACTGCTCGAAGCAGGTGAACAGGAAGTCCACGTCCGCGTATTCGAAGTTATAGGTGGATTGCTCCACTTCGTTCTGATGGAACACGTCGCCGTAGGTGGTTTTACCCAGCGGGCCGTCGCTCCAGACCAGGTCGTAAACGCTGTCTACGCCCTGAATGTACATCGCCAGACGTTCCAGACCGTAGGTGATTTCACCGGTGATCGGCTTACATTCCAGACCACCCACCTGCTGGAAGTAAGTGAACTGGGTCACTTCCATACCGTTAAGCCACACTTCCCAACCCAGACCCCAGGCACCCAGCGTTGGGTTCTCCCAGTTATCTTCCACGAAACGGATGTCGTGGATGGTTGGATCCATACCCAGCTCTTTCAGCGACCCGAGGTACAGTTCCTGAATGTTGTCGGGTGATGGCTTAATCACCACCTGGAACTGATAGTAATGCTGCAGACGGTTCGGGTTCTCACCGTAACGACCATCGGTCGGACGACGGGAAGGCTGCACATACGCGGTCGCCATTGGCTCTGGCCCCAACGCACGCAGACTGGTCATCGGGTGTGAAGTGCCGGCGCCGACTTCCATGTCCAAAGGTTGAACAATGGTACAGCCCTGACGAGCCCAGTAATCCTGTAAGGTCAGGATCAGGCCCTGGAAGGTCTTGGTATCAAACTTTTGCATAGTATTTCGTGCTGGATACGTGTGGTTTTAAATGGAAGGGACCAGTATACCCGCTGGCTGCAAGATATACAGTACGAAACGGGGTTGTTTAGGGAAAATTGGGAAATAAGCCTTCCGGCCAGAACGCTGACGGCGTCTGGCTGCTGATTATACGAGCAGGCTAGCGCATGGAGAGGTGTAAAAACTGACCGTCCGCATCAAACGAGCAGACAAAGCCCTCTTTGCGCGACGTATGGCCCCGTAGCTCGTAGCTTCCCTGAAAACGCTCGAACCCGGTGACATCAATTTTTTGAACGTCCGAGTTATAGCGCCGAGCGGCCCGATCTTTACAGAGCGCTTCCATATTCAGCGAACGTTCCGGGCTCATTTTACCCTGCTGCGCTTTTTGCACGGGTGCTTCTTGCGGCGCACTGCATCCCGCCAGGATCAACAGCAGAAAGAGTGACGCCACACGCTTCATCATCATTTTTATTACCGTCCTGGTCAGCGGCTGTTATTTTTAGTATCAACACTTTTATAGATTAAGGACTGCCATTCTGCGAATCTCGCGGTCTCCCGGCAAGCCTGCGCATAAAACTCAGAATTTTCCAAACGAAGACTTTTGGACAATGGGAGTCACACTCAATTTACAGGGAATACGAGGAACTGATGCCGTCAAAAATTAACTGGATTGATAACCTGCGAGGAATAGCGTGTCTGATGGTGGTCATGATCCACACAACGACCTGGTACGTCACGAATGCCCACAGCATCAGCCCCGTTAACTGGGATATCGCCAATATTCTCAACTCTGCGTCACGCGTCAGCGTGCCGCTGTTCTTTATGATTTCCGGCTTTCTCTTTTTTGGCGAGCGCAGCGCGCAGCCAAGGCACTTCATCCGCATCGCGGCCTGCCTGGGGTTTTACAGCGCCGTTGCCCTGCTCTATATCACCCTGTTTACCTCAATAAACGCCGGACTATCGCTGAAATACGTGCTGCAAAAACCGGTGTTCTACCACCTGTGGTTCTTCTTCGCCATTATCGTTATCTATCTGGTCTCCCCGCTCATTCAGGTGAAAAACGTCAGCGGGAAAATGCTCCTGGCCCTGATGGTGGTGATTGGCATCATCGCCAACCCGAATACGGTTTCGCAGAAAATCGACGGCGTTGAGTGGCTGCCGGTGAACCTCTATATCAACGGCGATACCTTTTACTACGTGCTTTACGGCATGCTGGGGCGCGCCATCGGGATTATGGAGACGCAAAAACGCGGTCTGAGCTGGCTCTGCGGGGCGCTGTTTATCGCTGGCGTGGCGGTGATTTCACGCGGGACGCTGCATGAGCTGCAGTGGCGCGGTAATTTTGCCGATACCTGGTATCTCTACTGCGGGCCGATGGTCTTTATCTGTGCCGTATCGCTGCTCACGCTCGTTAAAAACACCCTGAATGCGCGTCCCCTTCCCGTACTGAGCGTCATTTCACGACACTCTCTCGGGATTTACGGTTTTCACGCGCTGGTTATCCACGCGCTTAGGACAAAAGGCGTAGAGCTAAAAAGCTGGCCGGTGCTGGATATCATCTGGATTTTTGCCGCGACCCTGGCGATCAGCCTGCTGCTGTCGATGCTGCTGCAAAAAATAGACGTTCGCCGCTTCGTCAGTTAACGCTGCGCTGCCGCGCGCGATGGTACTGGCGCGGGGAGGAAAACCCTGCCGCCAGCGAAGCCTGCTCCACACCGCGCCCCTGCAATAGCCACTGCTCCGCCACCGCCAGACGCAGCTGCTCCAGATAATCGCGAACGCTAATGCCTAAATGTGACTGGAAAAGCCGGGTAAGATGGCGCGGGCTGACGTGCGCCAGCGCGGCGATATCAGGCAAGCTCCACGTTTTTTGCGGCTCGGCGGTGAGCGCATCCTGCGCCCGATGGATCGCCGGATGAAGATGATTGCGGTAGCGCAGCCACGGGGAGAGCTGGGGATCGTCACCAGAACGGCGGAACCAGACCACCATCTCGCGCGCCACACTCAGCGCCTTTTCGGGGCCGCACAGGCGGTTAATCATATGCAGCGCCAGATCGATGCCAGACGTGATGCCTGCGCTGGTCCAGATGTTCTCATCCTGCACAAAGATGCGGTTTTCTTTAATCATCGCCGTGGGAGCCGCAGTGCGTAAACGGCCGATAACGTCATGGTGGGTTGTACACTGACGGTTGTTCAACAGGCCCGATTTCGCCGCCAGTAGAGCGCCTGAACAGACGCACATTACCATGATATCCCGGTGCAAAATGACCGGCTGCAGGCGCATCAGCCAGTGCTGTATCTGTAACGCCTGTGGCGTCGAAAACTGAGAGCGGGAGTCACTCACGCCGGGCAATACCAGCAGACTTCCCTCTGGAAGACGCTCCGGCAATGGCTGAACACCGTTCATCGTCAGGCCAATCGACGTCGTAACCTCCGGTTGCGGGCCAATGTAATGCAGACGAAACGCGTCGCCAGCCAGCACAAAGGTCTCCGCCGGGCCCGTCATATCTAATGACAGGACTCCAGGTAACATGACGAACCAGACGTCGATGGGCATTACAGTGACTCCAGCGTCTCCGCTACCGTTTTAATTTCGGCAAAACGCCCGGACAGTACCGTTTCGGTACGGTGGCGAATTTCCGCTGCGCTAAGGGTTATCCCTTTGTACGTCATGGGAAACGTCAGCGTCGCCTCACTGACAAAGGTCACAGCATAACCCAGATCGGATGCCACCCGGGCGGTGGTTTCACAGCATTGTTCAGTGCGAATGCCGCAGATAATCAGCTGGTTGATATCACGCTCGCGCAGCCAGCGGTCAAGCCCGGTATCCGTGAAGGCATTATGGACGTGTTTCTGAAAAACCACATCCGGCTGATGACGTAAAAAGGCCATCGGTTTGACATAGCCGCTTTCCAGGGTGAAAGGACCGTCTTCATCCACATGAAAAATATCAACGACCGGGATATTGCGTGCCTGGCAGCCATCAATCAGCCCCAGAATCGCCTGCTGAAAGGCAGGGATCTCGCTTTCCTGCCAGTAATTGCGGTGATGGAAGGACTGCTGAGTATCAATATTGATGAGTGCAATACGTGACATGATGGATCTCCTCGCCAGTGGGTGTGACACCATACTGGCAAGGAAAGGAAGGCACGAACAGACCAAAAAAGGACATCCTCGTGCCTCTCCCGGACAAGCGTATTTACGACATTAGCGGCAGCAGCTGCTGGTAGATTTTACGGAATACCGCGCGCCTTTCCGCGTACCGCGCATGGTTTACCGAGTTCGGGAAATGCGCCTGCTCAAGGGTAAGCTGCGGCAGCAGTTGTGAAAGCGGTTTTTCCGGGTTCATAGCAATCTGCGCCAGACGCGCGGCGCCGAGCGCGGGGCCAACATCCCCTCCCGTGCGGAAATCTAGCTGCAACCCGCTGATATCCGAAAGCATTTGTCGCCAGTAAGGGCTTCGCGCACCTCCGCCAATCAGGGTGACGCTCGTCGGTTTCAGGCCGCAGTCGTGCACCACGTCCATCCCGTCGGCCAGCGCATAGCCCACCCCTTCCAGAACTGCACGCGCCAGTTCTGCCGGACCATGCTGATGGGTTAAACCAAAAAACACCCCTTTCGCTTCCGGGTTGTTGTGCGGCGTACGTTCGCCGGAAAGATACGGTAAAAACCAGACGGTACCGGCATTTTCATCCGCCTGCTGTGCTGCGGCAATCAACGCAGGAACATCGGTCATCCCGGTCAGCTTCGCCGCCCAGTCCAGGCACGACGCTGCACTCAGCATCACCGACATCAAATGCCATTTTCCTGGCAGCGCATGACAGAAACTGTGCACCGCGCTTTCGGGATTGCTGCGATAGCCGTCACTGACGGCAAAATAGACGCCAGACGTTCCCAGCGAAAGCATCGCCTGACCTGCCTCAACCATGCCGACGCCCACGGCACCCGCGGCATTGTCACCGCCCCCGGCAACCACCGGTACGGCAGGCATATTCCAGCGTTCCGCAACGTACGGCAGCAACGTGCCTGTTACCTCGCTACCTTCGAACAGCGCGGGCATGTGTTCCCGGGTTAGATGGCAAGCATCCAGCATCGCCTCGCTCCAGTCGCGTTTCGCCACGTCGAGCCACATCGTGCCTGCGGCATCGGACATGTCGGAAGCAAAATCGCCCGTCATACGAAAGCGCAGATAGTCTTTCGGCAGCAGAACTTTCGCCACCTGACGGAAAATCTCCGGCTCGTGTCGCTGCATCCACAGCAGTTTGGGCGCCGTAAAGCCGGGCATCATCAGGTTGCCGGTAATTTCACGAGACGTGGGTACATGCGCCTCAAGAAGCGCGCACTCTTCCGCACAGCGGCCATCGTTCCAGAGAATGGCGGGTCGCAACACGCGATGCTCGCTGTCCAGCAGCGTAGCGCCGTGCATTTGCCCGGCAATCCCCAGCGCTTTAACGTCGCGCAGGCTATGCTGCTCGCCTAAAGCTTTGATTGCACGATCCGTTGCCTGCCACCACTGCTCCGGGTCCTGTTCCGACCACAGCGGATGCGGACGTGAAACCTGCAGCTTTTCTGTCTGCGTTGCTAACACCTCGCCCTGCTCGCTTAACAGGATGGCTTTCACACCCGATGTGCCCAGATCGATCCCGATATACATTGCGGTGACTCCTTTGACAGAAATGCCCGGTGGCGCTTCCGCGTACCGGGCCTGGATGCTGTTATTTATCGAACAGGTAGTGATTAACCAGATTTTCCAGCAGTTCCTGGTGCCCGCTCTGGTGCTGCGGCGCCAGCTGATGTTGTTCAGCGTACTTCGCGATGTCCGCAAGCGATAACTGCCCTTTCAATATTTGCTGGCCCAGTTCACTGTTCCAGCCGCTGTAACGCTTCGCCACGCGTTTATCCAACTCGCCGTCTTCAATCATACGTGCCGCCACTTTCAGCGCCAGCGCCATGGTGTCCATCGCGCCAATGTGGCCGTAGAACAGATCGTATTTGTCGGTGCTCTGGCGACGCACTTTGGCGTCAAAGTTCAGGCCGCCGGTAGTGAAACCACCCGCTTTGATGATTTCGTACATCACCAGCGCGTTCTCTTCCACGCTGTTCGGGAACTGATCGGTGTCCCAGCCCAGCTGCGCATCGCCACGGTTCGCATCGACCGAGCCGAAGATGCCCAGCGCAATCGCAGACGCGATCTCGTGGTGGAAAGAGTGGCCCGCCAGCGTGGCGTGGTTGGCCTCAATGTTCACTTTGATCTCTTTTTCCAGACCGAACTGCTTCAGGAAGCCATACACCGTCGCCACGTCGTAGTCATACTGGTGCTTCGTCGGTTCCTGCGGCTTCGGCTCAATCAACAGCGTGCCACGGAAGCCGATTTTGTGCTTGTGGTCGACAACCATCTGCATAAAGCGGCCAATCTGCTCGCGCTCCTGACGCAGATCGGTGTTGAGCAGGGTTTCATAGCCTTCACGTCCGCCCCACAGGACATAGTTTTCGCCGCCCAACTGATGCGTGGCGTTCATTGCCGTCACCACCTGCGTGGCCGCCCAGCTAAACACTTCCGGATCCGGGTTGGTTGCCGCACCCGCGCCGTAGCGTGGGTTAGTGAAACAGTTTGCCGTGCCCCAGAGCAGCTTTACGCCGCTTTGCTGCTGTTTTGCTGCCAGTACATCCACCATCTGTGCAAAGTTGTTCAGATACTCTTTCAGCGATGCGCCTTCCGGCGACACGTCGACGTCATGGAAGCAGTAGTACGGCACGTTCAGCTTGTGGAAGAACTCAAACGCAACGTCGGCTTTGCGCTTTGCCAGTTCGATGGCCTCACCCGGCTGCTGCCATGGGCGATCAAAGGAGCCCACGCCGAACATATCGGCGCCATTCCAGCAGAAGGTATGCCAGTAACAGGCGGCAAAGCGCAGATGATCTTCCATGCGCTTACCCAGCACCAGCTCATCCGGGTTGTAGTGACGAAATGCTAAAGGTTTGGTCGTTTTCGGGCCTTCGTAACGAACACGATCGAGTTGGTCGAAATAAGCTTGCATATTGAGCTCCATAATCAGGGTATGCGGCGAGTCGTTGATACAGGAGTAATAGTGAATAGACATTTTGGGTTGCTCAATTACGTTATTTCACACTGCTATTGAGAGAATGCACAACTGTGCGCTGGCTCGCAAAATAATGCGCAGACAAACTATTTTTCGGCGCATATTCCAGAATCAAATGTAATTAAGACGTTACGTATTTTAAAATCCGATCGCGGTCAT
The DNA here is from genome assembly GCF_977039595.1 of Enterobacter sp. Taxonomy (NCBI): domain Bacteria; kingdom Pseudomonadati; phylum Pseudomonadota; class Gammaproteobacteria; order Enterobacterales; family Enterobacteriaceae; genus Enterobacter; species Enterobacter sp. The sequence continues at coordinate 1,285 of NZ_CDRQYH010000042.1, read as the reverse complement.
AAATTCAGAAATAAACCAAATATCATAATGCGAAGATAAAAATCTGTAATTGCCAGCCCGCCTTTCCGCGTTAAAAATTTGCTGCGTCCCAGCAGTGAATGTTTCTTTTATCTCAGCAACATATACCCCTACAAAAAGGCCTAATAATTATGAAGATAAAGAACCTGACTCTAACGCTCTGCACTACGCTCCTCCTTGCAAGCTTTGCAGGACATGCCAAAGAGGTCAAAATTGGCATGGCGATTGACGACCTGCGCCTGGAGCGCTGGCAAAAAGATCGCGATATTTTTGTTAAAAAAGCAGAATCCCTCGGCGCCAGCGTGTTTGTTCAGTCGGCTAACGGCAACGAAGAAACACAAATGTCGCAGATTGAGAATATGATTAACCGTGGCGTCGATGTGCTGGTCATTATCCCCTATAACGGCCAGGTATTAAGTAACGTGGTGAAAGAAGCCAAACAGGAAGGCATTAAAGTCCTGGCCTATGACCGCATGATTAATAATGCGGACATTGATTATTATATTTCGTTCGACAATGAAAAAGTCGGGGAATTACAGGCGCAAAGCCTGATCGACAAAGTGCCTCAGGGCAATTATTTCCTGATGGGCGGCTCGCCGGTGGATAACAACGCCAAGCTGTTCCGCGAAGGGCAAATGAAAGTCCTTAAGCCGTACATCGACAACGGGAAAATTAAAGTGGTCGGCGATCAGTGGGCCGACGGCTGGCTGCCAGAAAACGCGCTGAAGATTATGGAAAACGCGCTGACGGCCAACAACAACAAAATTGATGCGGTTGTGGCCTCCAACGATGCCACCGCAGGCGGTGCTATCCAGGCCCTGAGTGCACAGGGGCTGGCCGGTAAAGTCGCCATTTCAGGACAGGATGCCGATCTGGCTGGCGTAAAACGCATCATCGCAGGCACCCAAACCATGACGGTCTACAAACCGATTACCGAGCTTGCCAATACGGCTGCGGAAATCGCCGTGGAACTGGGTAATGGCAAGCAACCTAAAGCAGACGCCACGCTGAATAACGGGCTGAAAGACGTTCCGGCTCGCCTGCTCACCCCTATTGAAGTCAATAAAGAGAACATTGACGCCACCGTCATTAAAGACGGCTTCCACAACAAGAGCGAACTGTAATCCGGCGCGTCCCCTGCTTTGCGGGGGCGCATCACGTTGTACTGTTCTTCCCTCGGGTTATGTGGAGCAGTTATGCCTTATTTACTTGAAATGAAAAGCATCACCAAGCGCTTCGGCACGGTGAAAGCCGTCGATAACGTCAG
>NZ_CDRQYH010000041.1:0-36246 GCF_977039595.1 Enterobacter sp. | reverse complement strand
TGCAGGGATGCAGGCTCATGCCCGACCCGATAGCCTGAAGGAATAAGCTGAGGGCACCGCGAAGCGGCGATTTACCGCCGGGAGCCCGGGTCGCCAGGGCGGCGGCGACTGAGCCGCCCTGGCACGTTCACTGGTCATGTCGTGACAGAGTAGCAAGGAACATGAAGTGAACGGAATGACCACTACAGCCGTATGTTCCCCCTCACCCCAGCCCTCTCCCTCAAGGGAGAGGGGGTCGCCTGTGTTGACATCATTTGTGGGGAGAGGAAATGGCCCGGCATGTGATGTATCCCCGCTCTTTTTTTAACCTGGCAAGGCTGACAAATAATCTGGCAGATGCAGGCAAACGCTTTTCTCAGGCGCCTGTCAGGATAAGGCTGTCACAACACAATATACCCAAAAATCACAACAAGATGAGGTCTACGATGGGAAGCAATTCTTTTTTTTCTGCCCGTAGAACGGCACTGGCTATGGCCGTTGCGCTGTGTTGCGCCTGGCAATCCCCTGTTTTCGCCCACGGCAGCGAGGCGCATATGGTCCCGATGGACAAAACGCTGCAGGACTTTGGCGCCGACGTTCAGTGGGATGATTACGCACAGATGTTCACCATTGCGAAAGACGGCGCCTTCGTGAAGGTCAAACCGGGTGCCAAAACCGCCATCGTCAACGGCAAAACCCTCAGGCTCGGGGTGCCGGTGGTGATGAAAGGCAAGAAAGCCTTTATTTCCGATACCTTCATCAACGACGTTTTCCAGTCCGGCCTTGACCAGACCTTCCAGGTAGAAAAACGCCCTCACCCGCTAAACGCGCTGACGGCTGACGAAATTAAGCAGGCCGTTGAGATTGTGAAAGCCTCGGCGGACTTTAAGCCTAATACCCGCTTTACCCAGATTGCCCTTGCAGAGCCAGAGAAAGCCAAAGTGTGGGACTTTGTGCTTAACGGTACGGCGGTGGATGCCCCGCGTCAGGCAAAGATTGTGATGCTCGATGGAAAGCACGTTATCGAAAGCCTGGTGGATCTGAAGGATAAAAAAATCCTGCGCTGGGAGCCGGTGAAAGATGCGCACGGCATGGTGCTGTTGGATGATTTCACTGCGGTACAGCAGATCGTTAACGAGAGTACGGAATTTGCCGAGGTGCTTAAAAAACACGGCATCACCGACCCGAAAAAAGTGATTACCACGCCGCTGACCGTCGGCTATTTCGACGGTAAAGACGGCCTGAAGCAGGAAGATCGCCTGCTGAAGGTGCTGAGCTATCTGGACGTGGGCGACGGCAACTACTGGGCGCACCCGATTGAGAACCTGGTTGCCGTAGTCGATCTTGAGCAGAAAAAGATCCAGAAGATTGAGGAAGGCGCCGTTGTTCCGGTCCCTATGACGCCGCGCCCCTACGATGGCCGAGATCGTATAGAAACGCCGAAAAAACCGCTCGACATCATCGAGCCGGAAGGTAAGAACTACACCATTACCGGCGATATGGTGCACTGGCAGAACTGGGATTTCCACCTGAGCCTGGACTCTCGCGTCGGTCCGATGATTTCAACCGTCACGTATAACGACAACGGCAAAAAGCGTCAGATTATGTATCAGGGGTCGCTCGGCGGGATGATCGTCCCTTACGGCGATCCGGACGTGGGCTGGTACTTCAAGGCCTATCTTGATTCCGGCGACTACGGCATGGGCACCCTGACCTCCCCTCTGGTGCGCGGGAAAGACGTGCCGTCCAACGCGGTGATGCTCAACGAAACCATCCCGGATTACACCGGCGCGCCGATGGAGATCCCGCGCGCGATCGCCATTTTCGAACGCTACGCGGGGCCGGAATATAAGCATCAGGAGATGGGCCAGCCTAACGTCAGCACCGAGCGCCGCGAGCTGGTGGTGCGCTGGGTGAGTACCGTGGGCAATTACGATTACATCTTCGACTGGGTGTTCCATGAAAATGGCACCATCGGCATTGACGCCGGTGCGACGGGTATCGAAGCGGTGAAAGGCGTGCAGGCGAAAACCATGCACGATGCCACCGCCAAAGACGATACAAAATACGGCACGCTGATCGACCACAACATCGTGGGCACCACGCACCAGCACATCTACAACTTCCGTCTTGATATGGACGTGGACGGCATCAACAACAAGCTGGTGGCGATGGATCCGGAAGTGAAGCCGAATACCGCCGGGGGCCCGCGCACCAGCACCATGCAGATTAATCAGTACGATATTGATACTGAGCAGCAGGCGGCGCAGAAGTTCGACCCTGGCACGATTCGCCTGCTGAGCAACACAAGTAAAGAGAACCGCATGGGTAACCCGGTCTCGTACCAGATCATCCCTTATGCGGGCGGTACGCACCCGGTGGCGACCGGCGCGAAATTTGCCCCGGACGAGTGGATCTACCATCGCCTGAGCTTTATGGACAAACAGCTGTGGGTGACCCGCTACCACCCTGATGAGCTCTACCCGGAAGGTAAATTCCCTAACCGCTCCGTACACGACACGGGCCTCGGGCAGTACAGCAAAGATAACGAGTCGCTCAACGATCGGGACGACGTAGTCTGGATGACCACCGGCACCACCCACGTGGCGCGCGCGGAGGAGTGGCCGATCATGCCGACGGAATGGGTGCATACCCTGCTTAAGCCGTGGAACTTCTTCGACGAGACGCCAACGCTCGGGAAGAAAAAAGACGAAAAATAACCACCCGCCGGGCAATAGCCCGGTTTTTTTTGCCCTGGCGTTTGAGGATCGTCCTGGCTTGCTTATAGTTACAGATATCTCATCGACATGATTTATCCCCCGGACGGGAAAGGGCTTTATGGAAAAAAGAAAAAAACCGTCGCTGGAACGGGCGACCTGGCCAACGCGCCATGCCATGGTCATGCACGGGCTGGCGATGAACCTGCCGTGGCTGGCCTTCGTCAATATCAGCTTCGCGGTGATGATTCTGCTGCGACACGTTCTGCTTAAGCCCAGCGATCCTCTTTATCCCCACTCGCCCCAGCTGACGAGAATGGTTGATGCCTCCATGCTCGGTATTATCATCCTCTCGGCCGCGCTGATCCTCATGGCCTGGCGGCGTATCGCCGGTATCAGCGTGGTGTTGTTTATCTGTAGCGCCATCTGGTCGGTATCCTGCTTCTGGTTTATCACCCAGCTGCTGCTCCCGCACGTCTGGCCGCTGTGCGTTATTCTGTTACTCGCCGGTTTGACGGCGCTCTATTTTTACCCTGAAGGGCTGCTCGCCTTTGTGCTCCCACTCTGGATCACCCTGCCGATAGCAAGCTGGATAAGAAACGATGGCCTCAACCTACACTTCGTTGTTATCTGGAGCGTGTTTACGCTGATCCTGATCTGCGGGCGTTTCATTCTGCTGAGCTGGTTTGACGAAGCCTGGCGACGTAACCAGCAAAATCAGCTGCTGATTTCGCGGCTGGACGCGCTGGCGCATCAGGACCCGTTAACCAAAACCGCCAATCGCCGGAAAATGGAGGTGGTGCTGGAGAACGCGGTTGAGCAGAAAAAAACCTTCTCGGTGATCATGCTGGATATCGACTACTTCAAGCGTTACAACGACACCTACGGGCACCAGGCGGGTGACGACTGTCTGACGCGCGTGGCGCGCGTGCTGAAGCAGTCGGTGCGCACGCCTGACGATGTGGTGTCACGCTACGGTGGTGAGGAGTTCGTGGTCATCCTCTTCAATTGCCCGGCAAACATTGCGGAAAAGGTTGCCCTGCGTATTCAGGACGGCCTGCGTACGGAAGCCATACCGCACGGCGCCTCGACGGTCAGCGACCATGTCACCGTGAGCATGGGGATTGCGAGCATGGCCGAGGGGTTAGCGGGCACCGAGATCATCGCCCGCGCCGATGCGGCGCTGTATCGGGCGAAGGAGGCCGGGCGGGATCGGTGGTCGCTGTAGAAAAAAAGCCGGGTGGCGGCTACGCCTTACCCGGCTTGCTTTTTAATACCGCACGCACACCGACTTGGTTTCACACCAGCCGTCCAGCCAGTCCGGGCCAAAATCGCGTCCGGTACCGGACTGCTTCATGCCGCCGAACGGCAGGTTGGCGTCGATCAGCGTATGGCTGTTCACCCAGACGGTGCCCGCCTGCAGCCGGTCGGTATACTCCAGCGCCTTGCTGATATTCTGCGTCCAGACGCTGGCCGTCAGGCCATATTCGGTGTCGTTTGCCAGCTGGAGCGCCTCTTCCCCGTTGGCGACGCGGACAAGGTTGACCACCGGGCCAAACACCTCTTCGCGGGTCAGGCGCAGCGAGGCATCCGGGTTCACCACCAGCGTAGGTGAAACGTAATAGCCTTTGCCTTCCGGCCCCCGGTTACCGACGATCAGCTCCGCGTGGCGCGACTTCGCCTCATCGAGGAAGGTCTGCACCTTGTCGCAATGCGCGCGCGACACCAGCGGGTTAATAAACGCTTCCGGCGACATGCCTGGCCCGACGCTCAGGGATTTCACCGCCTGCTCAAACCCGCTGACCAGCGTGTCAAAAAGCGGCGCCTCAATGTAGATGCGCGAGCTCGCAGCGCACACCTGCCCCTGGTTCAGGAAGCTGCCGGTCATCAGGCCTTCGATCACCCACGCAGGGTCCGCATCCTTGAGCACAATTGCCGGGTTCTTCCCGCCGAGCTCCAGGGTCACGCCGGTTAGCGTGTCCGCCGCCGCGCGGGCAATTTGCTTACCCGTCGCGGTTGAGCCGGTGAAGCTCACCTTAGCAATGTGCGGGTGCGAGGTCAGCGCCGCGCCACACACCGCGCCGCTCCCGGTCACCACGTTGAACACCCCATCCGGGATGCCCGCTTCACTGGCCAGTTCCGCCACGCGCAGCATGGTCAGCGGCGTAGTTTCAGACGGCTTAATGACGATAGAGCAGCCAGCTGCCAGCGCTGGCATCACTTTCCACATGCCGATCATCAGCGGGAAGTTCCATGGCACAATCCCGGCCACCACGCCAACCGGCTCTTTACGCGTCCACGCCTGATAGCGGGCGCCCTGCGGCAACGGGATAGAAAGATCGAGAGTCTTACCCGAAATTTTGGTGGTCAGCCCGGCGGTATAGCGCATCCAGTTCAGGGTGCAGCCGACTTCAAACATACGGGAAATGTTGATGGATTTGCCCTGCTCCAGCGTTTCAAGCTGGGCCAGCTCCTCGCTGTGCTGTTCCACCAGATCGGCGAAATGGAGCAGGATCCGCTCGCGCTCGGCCGGAAGTTTTCCGGCCCAGGTGCGGGCCACAAAGGCGCGCCAGCCGGACATAACGGCACGATCAACGTCATCGACGCTGGCATCGGCAGTCGAGGCAATCACCTCGCCCGTGGCCGGGTTGTAGACATTAAGCCGCTTTGCACTGTCCGACGCGGCCTGACGCCCTTCAATCCACAGGCCATGCTGTCGGTCTAAAAACTGCTGCACGGCAGGCTGAATAGCCACCAGTGATTCAGACATAGGATACTCCTTCGTTATTCTTCGCAGGGTGTTCATCCAGTCTAAGAGGGGTTTTGCATTCTCGCTTTTGTCTCTGTGACATTCGCTTTGCCACCTGTGACAGGCTCCGCAAATCGCGATAATTGCCGCTTATATCGCTGTTACCGGTGAGTGTTCTTTCCTATAGTCAGCCTCATAGCTCTGACAAAATGCAACACAAATGCAACAATGCGAAAACGTTGATGGTGCAGTGAGAGAAACGATGGCGTGTGCAAGCGAGCAGGAACAGTATCAGCATTGGCTGGCGCAAATTAACCAGGTTTGCGGGCGTTTTAACGCGCAGCCCACCGGGGGTAAATTCTACGGCGAGCTGGAGACCAGCTATGCGCGCAGCCTGAAGCTCAGCACCGTGACCGCAGGCGGCGTTAACCTGTTCCGCTCCCGCCAGGAGATCGCTCAGAGTAACGATGCCTGGTTCTATACCGTATTCCAGCTCGAAGGGAGTGCGGAAATTGAGCAGGATGACCGTCGCGCGCTGCTCAAAACCGGTGATATCACGCTGATTGACGCGTCGCGTCCCTGTTCAATCAACTGGCAGGAAAAATCCCGCCAGATTTCGCTCCTGGTTCTGCGTCAGATTATTGAGCAGCAGTGTCGTTTCCAGGAGATAAGCTGCGCGACCGCCCTTTCCCGCACCTTACCCACGGTACAGCTGAGCCATCGCCTGTTGATGGAGAGTATGAGCAATGCCGACCTGAGCGATCGTGAAAGCGAAGCGGCGCTCGAAGCGATGATCTGCCTGCTGCGCCCCGCTTTCCAGCAACGTGAAATCATTCAGCCGCGCAAGGAGCGCCAGTTCCAGCATGTGGTGGCGCTGATTGACGACCATATTCAGTCTGAATCGCTGCGTCCTGAATGGATTGCCGCCGAGAGCGGTATGTCTGTGCGCAGTCTCTACCGCATGTTTGCCGAAAAGGGGCTGGTGGTCGCGCAGTACATTAAAAACCGTCGCCTGGATCTCTGCGCGCAGGTACTGCGCACTGCTGGCGATGATGAAAAGCTGGCGGGCATTGGCTACAGCTGGGGGTTTACCGACCATAGCCATTTTTCAACGGCGTTTAAGCAGCGTTTTGGCGTCTCGCCGGGTGAATACCGCAGGCGCTACCGCTAGCTACTTTCTGAGCCATTTTCCGTTAATACCCTTCACGTACTCGCCCGGCTGCGCGCGGGCAACCAGTTTTTGCCCAGCCATTTTGGCCACTTCATCGACCGGCAAATTATTGCTGTCAGCCAGCTTCTGGTAGCTTTCCGTGCGCGCCGCGTTGATGCGATTGACCAGCGCCAGCGTTTCGGCGTCCTGTTGAATCGGGGCCAGATAACCGCTGAGGGTTTCCCCCACGCGCCCCTGGGCCCGGGCATCGTTGAGGGTGAGCGTAGCCGCCTGTACGTTCATCCCCAGCGCCAGCAAAATCAGAGCTACTCGTTTCATGGCGTCCTCAGAACAGATCGCTGCGCGATTTCAGCAGGGTTTCGACGTCTTTATCGACCTTAATGTGGATCTCATGTTCGATTTTGACATTCATATTGATGGTAATCGGCTCCTTTGGCGCAGCGACTTCAATACGCGGCGTACAGCCGGTCAGTAGCGCGGCAACGGCAACGGTGAGCACACCAGCCATCTTTTTCATTGTTGTTCCTCACTTTCCTTGCCGGTCAAACTGCGGGGAGCAGGTATCGCCGCATGTTGCTCAAACCAGGTTTGCAGGTTGTCCCCAAAGCGCAGGCTACGCCAGAGGGTAAAGACATTCTCGTCATGGGTATAGTTCAGGTTGACGGAGCTGCTTTTGCCATCCACCCGGCTGTTCCCCTTGATGGTCGCCTGCATGGTCAACTCACCCAGATTATCTAAATTGATTCTCGTCCACGAACGCGAAATTTCCATATAGCGGAGCCAGTTAATCGCGGCACCCGCGACCATATTATCTTTGACGATGGCGTCGGCCGTATCTTTGTCGATGCGCAGCGTCATTGGGCCCGGGTTGGTGAGCCAGCCATCTTCAATGATCCATTTTTCATTGTCCAGCCAGAACGGCAGCGCCCCGCTGACTGGCCCCGACATGGCAAACTGTTTCGGATTAACGGCGCTAATCAGCTCGCTCGAAGAGATATTGTCCACCCGCAGCAGGGCCGGATCGTGCTGCGGCATCCGCAGCTGCTGCATGGTGATCTTCCCGCCGAGGGTTTCCACCTTCACGTTGGTGAGCAGCAGCGGATTGTCCTCCGTCCAGGGATAGTCCCCCTGTAGATCGGCAGTAATGTTTCGTGCGGTCACCAGGTTTACCACTTCACCGATGCGCAGCGTCACCGGACCGCGCGTGCCCAGAGACCAGGTTCCGTCGCTGAAGCGGAACGGCAGCACAAAATCGACGCCGTTAATCTGGTTATCCGGCATCCAGGCGCTGCCGGATTTCAGCACGCCGTGCCCGCCCGCTTCAAAACCCTGATCGGCCGCCGCCGAGAAAGCGACCTGCGCATACAGTTCCCCGTCGCGCAGCGTCATTTTCCAGTCCGGCGGGATCAGCGGCTGGAATACGGTGAGAGACTGTTTCGGCCACCAGGCCTGCCCGCGAAGGCGCACGCCATCCCAGCGCCCGTTTACCTGTACCGGACCGATTTTGTCCGCGTGGAGGTCGCCCTTAAACTGAAAAATAGTCGGGTCGCTGCCGTCGACGCTAAAGGTCAGGACCGATGGCGGCAACACGCTGCCGCCGGAGAAACGGGTTTGCCCGGCGTTAAGCGACAGCGCGCCGCTGAAGGTCGGTTTTTCGGGGTCACGCAACCATCGCACCGGTTGTTCCAGCACCAGGCGAGGCTTGCTGACCTCCATCGTGCCGTACTGGAGCTTGTCAAAACCGGTGGAGAGCGCCGTCAGCTCAATAAGGTTGTCGCGCCATTCGCCTTTCCCGGCGACATCCCAGCGGGCATGCATCGGCGTAAAACCGCCTTTCCCCCAGTAGCGCCACTGCCACAGGCCGTTATCGGGTAAGAAGTCGCTGGCCTGACCGTCCAGGTGGAGTTCAAAATCGCCCATCTCGTTTTCATGGGCGCGCAGAATAGCCTGCAGACGGCCGTCCACGCCCTTCTGGGTGAGCTTCACGCCGGCCAGCGGATTTCATCGATATCGAGTGAATCAATGATGCGCCCGCGCGAGCGGAGCAGCGCGCCCGGCTCAAAGGCCAGCTGCGGTTCATACAGGCTGCCGGTCAGCGTTGCGGGCAATTTAGCGTAAAGAATGAGATCGTTTTGCTTTGCCTCGCCGCTCAGGTGCAGAGGCATGTCGCTGTTTTCCATGCTGAGCCTGCCTGGCCCGATATTCAGTACCGCGTTGCCTTTCCCCGCATCACCGTGGGTAAGCACATTCAGCCGTCCGGTCAGGGTGGTTTTATCCAGCCCCTGCTGCCAGTTGTCGGCGCGAAGGGACACACGCCCGCTCAGCGGCATACCCGAGAGATCCCAGTTCCAGCGCCCGTCGCTAATGTTCAGCTGTTCCGCCGTGATCTGCCACGGCAGGTCGAGCAGCGGATCGGGATTGTCCCGCGCCATCACCACCAGCTGTCCCTGATTGTCTTCCCAGTCCAGATCGGCATCGACCAGAGACGTCAACTGTGGCACGTTAAAGGTCGCGACCGCGTGGCCTTTCACCGGTACGCCATCCGGTACCAGCGGCAGGGTAAATTCGCCCACCAGCTTAATCGGCTGCGGCTGGTCCGGGAGCTGTACATCGAACTGGCTGACCGAGAGCGTCTGACCGCGAAGCGTGCCTTTAATGCTGACCTGCTCGCCTTTATAGGCGATCTCCTGACTGGACGGGGTCAGCGACGCACGCAGCTCGCCCTGCCACTGCTGCCAGGGAGAGAGCGTCAGACGGTGAATCGTGAGCCAGGTATTGGGTAATACTGCCTGCCATTGCGCGAGCGTTTTCGGGGCGACCGTTGAGGGCGCTGACTGGGGAATTTTGCTCAGACAGACGGAATTTAAATCCAGCGCGCCGATATCCAGCTTCCAGCGGCTCGGATGTGACAGCATCACGTTATCGATGCGGGCAATTTCGCAGTCTTCAACCAGATAGCGAAGATCGGGGATCACCAGCGCGTGGCGGGTCAATTTCGGGCTTTCTTCGAACGCGATGCGCGTCCCCACGGGCAGCCAGATCCCGGCGAGCGTCGGGACCCACTGGGCGAGCGTCATCAGCAGCGTCAGCGGCAACAGTATGAACAGCAGTAAAAGCGCAAGAGCGGCTTTGTATTTACCCTTCATGGGCAGTTAATATCCTGATTTAGCGAAAGAATTAAGCCGGCAGTGCCGAACATTGTCGCATGTTTAGCGGTTGAGTTGAAGTTAACGCCAAGATTAAGGATAGATGCTGGAAATAGTATGAGGTAACTTTTTTGCTATGTGTAACCTAAAGAACACATTTTATATTCAGTGGGTTACGCATCATTTCAGGCGTAAAAAAGGGAAAACACTGCGAAACTAATACCTGTTCCTGGGCATTGCCAGCAGGTAAAGCATTGCGAATATCAATGACCCCCAGTACACCGAATCGTACCGCCAGGGATCAAAATCGATATGTAAAAAACCGCGAACAAACTCATAGCCGTTGGCAAAAACGTTAATCTGGATGGCTGCAATGGCTATCACAAACAGCGTATAGGCTATGAACAGTGGGTATTTTCGTAGCCGGTTAACCTTCTGTTTCCCGATATATAACAAGAAAAAAACTACTATAGATACAATGAAATAGTACAAAGCGGGCAGCATTGGCGGAGATAAGGACAACCCCAGCTGTTGCGACATGCATCATTCTCCCTCTTTATCAGAAACTCACCCGGTTCCTGATATCGTCCCATCACATCCAGAAGGATTGCAGTTTTCACACCCTCTTGCCATTCTTTAACGTAATTCAGACAGGCTTTTTTCGCATCCTCAACCCACTGCATTTTTCTCTACATGCCCTGAGCAGATTCAAGCCAAAGATTCCTCGTAGCAACAATATCATGGAGTTAGGATGTAGATATGCTCTAGAATAATTCATAGAACTTATTGAATTCAATAATATTTTAGAAATTGTAAGATAATTTTAATCATGCTAACGTGAATGCAAAATCACTGGAGAAAGTCTTATGAAACTCGCGGTATATAGCACAAAGCAGTACGACAAAAAGTATCTGCAACATGTTAACGAGGCTTACGGGTTTGAGCTTGAATTTTTCGACTTTCTGCTGTCCGAAAAAACCGCCAAAACGGCGCACGGCTGTGAAGGCGTCTGCATTTTCGTAAACGATGACGGCAGTCGCCCGGTGCTGGAAGAGTTGAAAAAACAGGGGGTGAAGTACATCGCCCTGCGCTGTGCAGGCTTTAATAACGTGGACCTCGACGCGGCGAAAGAGCTGGGTCTGAAGGTGGTGCGCGTTCCGGCGTACTCCCCGGAAGCGGTGGCTGAACATGCGATTGGCATGATGATGTCGCTTAACCGTCGTATTCACCGCGCTTATCAGCGCACCCGTGACGCCAACTTCTCGCTGGAAGGGCTGACCGGCTTTACCATGTACGGCAAAACCGCCGGCGTGATCGGCACCGGTAAAATCGGCGTGGCTGCCCTGCGCATCCTGAAAGGCTTCGGCATGCGTCTGCTGGCATTCGATCCGTACCCAAGCGCCGCAGCGCTGGATCTGGGCGTGGAGTACGTCGACCTGCCGACGCTGTTCTCGCAGTCCGACGTGATCTCCCTGCACTGCCCGCTGACGCCGGAGAACTACCACCTGCTTAACCAGGCGGCATTTGACCAGATGAAGGATGGCGTGATGATCATCAACACCAGCCGCGGCGGGCTGGTTGACTCTCAGGCCGCTATCGAAGCGCTGAAAACCCAGAAAATTGGCGCGCTGGGAATGGACGTGTACGAGAACGAACGCGATCTGTTCTTTGAAGACAAGTCGAATGATGTGATCCAGGACGACGTGTTCCGCCGCCTGTCAGCCTGCCATAACGTGCTGTTTACCGGACACCAGGCGTTTCTGACTGCCGAAGCGCTGATCAGCATTTCGGAAACCACGCTGGGTAACCTGCAGCAGCTGGAAAAGGGCGAAGCGTGCCCTAACGAACTGGCGTAAGCGTGACGCCGGGTGGCGGCTATGCCCCACCCGGCGTACTGTCTGTTTCCCAGGTCCGGTGCGCAAAGCACCACCAGAGCAGGACGGCCACCAGCGCAATCGCGCTCAGGACACTGAATGCCGTGGCAAATGAGTAATGACCGGCAATCGTGCCGGTTAACGCCGGGCTCATGGATGCCCCAATCCCCTGCATCAGCATCACCACACTCTGCCCGGCATTGACGTGCCCGCTCCCGCGCAACAGCACCACGATAAACGACGGTACCACGACGCCCAAGATCCCTGCGGCCAGCCCGTCGAGAATTTGTACCGGGATCATCATGAGCGGCGCGTCCGTAGACGCCGCCAGCGCGGCGCGCACCGGCATCACCAGCAGCGCCAGCATAATCAAGCGCCAGTAGCCGTAGCGGTCTATTCGGTGGGCGACCCAGATGGCGACGGGGATCATCACGGCCTGAGAGATGATAACGGTGCCCGCCGCGTACAAACCGGGGTTGATCGAGGCGGGCGCGGCGGCCACCCTCATGCTCAGCATCGGCAGCAGCGCGGCGTTCGCCAGGTGAAACAGCAGCAGCGTCAGCCCGGTCACAAACAGCGCCCGGTTTTTCATCAGCACTGCAAAACCGGGGACCGGCAGGCTCGCTGAAGAAGAGAGCCCCCTCGCCGCGTCGTTATCGATATCCCCGTTGCGAATGGCAAGCAGCGCGCAGAGCGTTAACAGCGTGGTACAGGTCATCAGCAGGAAAATTCCGCCGACGCCCCAGTACCAGGCAATGCCCCCTGCAATCAGTGCGGTAACAAAGTTTCCGCCGTGATTGAATGCCTCATTTTTGCCCATCTGCGCGCTGAACCCGCTCTGGCCGGTCAGCCCCAGCGTAATCCCGGCGATCAGCGGGCCGACAAACGCCGCACAGATACCGGAGACAATTTGCGAAACGGCGACAACAGCGCTCTGCTGGCTAAACCAGAGCAGGAGCGTGCTAAGGGTGATGAGCAGGCACACCAGCGCCAGCACGGTCCGCTTGCTGCGTGAGGTGTCGGTGATGAATCCCGCCGGCAGCGTGGCCAGTAATCCCGCCAGACCACCGGCCGTCATCAGGATGCCTATATCATCAGGGGTCCAGTGGCGTTCGGTCAGAAAAATACCGAGAAAGGGACCGAGGCCATCGCGGACATCCGCGAGGAAAAAACTTGTCAGGCATAACGCCCGCAGCGAACGAAGAGACATACTTCCTACCTTTGTCTGTTATCGCCTGTAAAAAAGGAAATGTAGTATAGCGGGTATTTTTTAAAATCAGATGACGTCTTAAAAAATATGCCTTGCGAACTTAAACAATTCATAACGGAGGCTGTTTTTTCGCTTTACTCATTATTTCGCCTGACTATACTGGCAATAAATTTTCACAGGAGACCTTCGTTGGAAAGTCATTTTATCGTCGATACGAAGGTAAGCTAGCGCAATTTTCTCGCTGCTTACCTGAAAGGGTGGGCAGCAATCCTCTTTAAGCGATTGTATCCCGAAATAGTAAAACCACTCATTTTGTGGGGCATCGCATGTTCATGTTTACACATTCACTCTTTCCGCCACCGTTGTCCTGACACGTTTAGCATTTAAACGGCGTTATGATGTGCTTAGCAAAGCACTGACGCTTATTATTTAATAACGTTAACAGGCGACAGGTTGATGTTCCCTTATATCTCTCATCTGCTCGCAGCGATGCTGCTGGGCGCAATTATTGGCGCGGAAAGACAGTGGCGCCAGCGTATGGCCGGACTTCTTACCAATGCACTGGTTGCCACGGGTGCCGCAGTGTTCATTTTAAGTTCGGTATCGACTTCTCCTGATAGCCCGGGGCGTATCGCAGCGCAGATCGTCTCCGGTATCGGCTTTCTTGGCGCAGGCGTCATTATGCGTGAAGGAATGAATATTCGTGGTCTGAACACCGCCGCCACGCTGTGGTGCTCGGCCGGAATTGGCGTGCTATGTGGTTTAGGCCAGTTCTGGAATGCCGCCATGGCCAGTTTAATTATTCTCTGCGCCAACATATTGCTTCGCGAAGCCGCGCAGCGGATTAATCAGCTGCCCGTGCTCCATGAAGGCGAAAAAAGCTATGTTCTGAAAATCACCTGTGCTGACGAGCATGAAGATGCGGTGCGGCAGAGCATCGTTAATATGGCGAAAGAGTTGACGTTAAGTCTGAAAGCGATTTATTCCTCCACGGCTCAGGCTGAGGGAAAAACCGAAATTCGGGCTGAGGTGATGACCCGTGAAGAATACCGAAAATTACTCGAACTGATTATGGGCAATATGGGCGGGAATAAAATTATCGCGTCCGTCAGCTGTCACGCAATATGAACAAGGTACCGGGCATTGCGCCCGGTTGAGGCTTTGGCGTTTTGCAGAAAACGGACCGTGACGCGGAGAGATTCATCCCCGGATGTCCCTGTTCGTTGTCACGCCACGTTGGCAAGATCACGGACAGGTTCGAATGTACGCCTATCACATAACCGAAATTTGTCCCCGTTATGACACCCTGCTCTCTGTTTTCCTGAAATTAACGGTCTACCCTGAATTGTGTGAAAAACACTCAGGAGGGACAAATGTACAACTCAATTTTAGTTCCAATTGACATTTCGGAGGATAGTCTGACGCACATGGTTATCCCCTTCGTTCAGGCACATACAGCACTTAACACAGCTAAAGTTCACTTTCTTACTGTCATTCCATCGCTTCCGTATTATTCATCATTAGGCCTGGCCTACTCGGTCGAAATGCCGAAGCTGAAAGAGTTCCAGCACGCGGCCTTAGCAAAGCTGGATGAAATCGTTAAGCAATTCAAAATTCCTCCAGACAAGATACAGACGCATGCCGTGACGGGGTCTCCGAAGGATCAGATCCTTAAGCTCGCAGATACGATCGGCGCCGACCTGATCATTATCGCCTCCCATAAGCCGGACATTTCGACCTATCTGTTGGGCTCAAACGCTGCGGCAGTGGTTCGGCATGCGAAATGCCCTGTGCTGGTTGTAAGATAAAAAAAACCGGGCGTAACGCCCGGTTTTTCATTTACGCTTCCCTGAATGAAAGCACGCTTTAGAGATTTACTCTGCTTGCGTTTAAATTTAAGTCCGTAATGGCGACCGGTTTTCCAAGCAGGTAGCCCTGAACCTCATCACATTTATTTTCTTTAAGAAAAGCGAGCTGTTCGACGGTCTCCACCCCTTCTGCGGTTACCGCCATGGAATAGGCTTTCCCCAGGTCGATAATTTTCTCCACGACTGACTGGTTCTGCGGCGAGTCACCCAGGGTAAAAATAAAGCTCTTGTCGAGCTTAAGCCCATCAAACTGAAACTTCCGCAGATAGCTCAGAGAGGCGTAGCCGGTTCCGAAATCGTCAATCAGAATGCGGACGCCCATTTTTTTGAGAGACTTCATGGTCTGCAGCGTTTTTTCAGGATCGGAAAGCGTTACGTTTTCCGTCACTTCTATTTCCAGCCGGTTGGATTCAAGCCCTGTTTCGTGAAGTAACTCTTTTATCCTTTCAGCAAGATCGCTTGCCTGGAATTCGATAGCAGAAATATTTACGGATACCGATAATCCCGGCAATTTATCTTTCGTTTCCGCACACGCTTTGCGTATGACCCAGTTGCTCAGGCTAATAATAAGCCCGGTTTCTTCTGCCAGCGGAATAAACTGGTCGGGCATTATGGTCCCCCGAGTCGGGTGCTGCCAGCGTACCAGCGCTTCGACGGCCTCTATTTTAGAATACCGGAGGTTATAACGGGGTTGGTAAACCAGGTAGAGTTGTTCTTCGCGAATCGCAGTCTTCAGCTCTAATTCCAGTTTCCTGCGTTCGGTCAGCTTTTCCGACATATCCGGGCGATAATAGACCCATCGGTTTCTGCCGGATTGCTTTGCCTGATACAGCGCAATATCTGCATAGCGTAGAAGATCGTTTGCGCTGATGCTATCCCGGGGAGCCTGTGCAATGCCCATGCTTACGCCTATCGCTACCTCATTTCCTTCAATGGAAAAAGGTCGGTTCAGTTCTTGCACGATGCGGCGACACACCTCTTCAATCTGGTCTTGCTGGCTGGTGTTGCCGAGGAGAATCATAAATTCATCCCCTCCCTGCCGTGCGACAAAATCACCTCGTCGAACGCAATATTTAAGACGTGAAGCGACCTCACCGAGCAGAGCATCCCCAGTAGAGTGCCCAAAAATATCATTGACGGGTTTAAACTTGTCTAAATCGAGACAAATCATGGCAAAGGGATAATGGTTAAGGTCTTCTTTAGCCAGCTGGCCTGCCAGAAATTCCTTAATATGATAGCGGTTCGGCAGACCGGTTAATTCATCATGACGTGACAGAAACTCCACACGTTTTGTTGCTTCAACTTCCTGAGAGACATCGGTTGCCGCGCCTCGCAAAACCACCGTTCCATCAGGCTGAGCAGAAAATTTTGCCAGGAGCGTGCAATATGACGTGGTTTGATGCGCGTGAGTATAAGGACAGTTTTTAAATTCAAAGCGCTCAGTTAAGTCCCGCTGGCTGGCACAGGCATGTGATAACCCGCTTGTCGACGGAAAGAGTTCATCCAGGCTGCGGCCTATCCATTTGCTATTTTCATATCCCGTTATTGTAGTAAAACGACCTGACAGCCATGTTATCTTTAACGATAAATCTGTTTCCCAGAACCAGTCGCTGGTTGTTTCACTGACGTCCCGGAATCGTTTTTCACTCGTAATTAGATTTAATCGCGCCTGCTCAAGGAGAAAGCTATTTTCGTCAAGCATTCTCGCCTTGTGCATAATATGACGCATTAATATTAGCGTCATCGATACCGTCAGAACGACTGAAAGAATGAGTAATGGCAAAAAATAAATTATCAACGCCTGGCCGGGATTTTCACCGTCCCAGATAATTTGCACATCACCATTCTGGGTGCTTAAGGTAAATTCCGTCTGATTATTTATTTGAGAAGTCACTGTAGCCGGTGAGGTACGAACATTCAGAATGCCGGCATCCTGCCCAATCGTGAGGAGTTTTTTAGCCGTTAACTTATCTATAAACACCATTGTCGAAGATTTCCCCGGTAAGGGTTGCACGCTCGTATCATCACCGGTCGTTATCCATTCAGCAGAAACAATGGCCGGGACCGAATTGATAAGCGTTAGCACAGAAACCGGCAATCCATTTTTAATGCTTATCTCACGCAGTAAACGGTCTTTGGTTGATTTGTCTAACCAGCGCTCCAGATCCTGAAGCTTCAGTTTCCCGTCAACCACGCTGTATCGCGTGCTCCCTTCAGGAGAGAGAACAAACACCCCTTCGTAGCCAAAGTTGTCATACAGGGACTTGCCCAGATTCTGCTTATCCCATGCCCAGTGAACGTCTGTGGTCAGATGAAGATGTTTGTAGGCATCTCCCCACTCGGCATTGTCTTTCAAATGACTTCGCATGTTTTCCTGGCGGGTATCCAGGGCCTTCCTTAACAAAAATTCATCGTGCTTGTCGCTGATTTTATTAACATTATCTTTTATTATGAGCAGGGAAATTATTGCTGCAATAAAAATACTTATCAACAACGTTACTATATAGGTAAAAGTTTTATTTATCAGGCCTTTAGAAGGCTCGGTATCCGTGAAGCCCGGATTGTTCAAAGGTAAGGTCATCTTTCGCCTTCTTGACTGCTACTGCGTCGATTCTTATGCCATTTTCATTTATCGGCACAAAATAATAAAAATTTATAGCTAAAAATTGGCAGTTAAAAGATTTTTTATTTTTACAATCCAGATCAAAGTATTAATTACTCACTCATTTACAGACTACTCTCGGTAAATTATATATACCGGTAGAAGCGCGTTTTAATCTCACATTTTTTATTTATAAAGAACGCCTGTAAAAATTTTTTTTGCTGAAGCATTTACCAGCAAGATGAAATTAAAAAACCGGGCGTAAAGCCCGGCTCTTTTTTCTGACGAAACTGTCGCTATTCGCTCAACCCGCGATTCTCCAGCATCGGTTCAATCTTCGGATCGCGCCCGCGCCAGCTGCGATAAAGTTCAGCCAGATCCGTGCTGTTACCACGAGACAAAATCGCCTCGCGGAATTTTTGCCCGTTTTCACGAGTTAAGCCGCCCTGCTCGACAAACCATTGATAGCCATCATCCGCCAGCATCTGCGTCCACAGGTAGGCGTAATACCCCGCCGCGTACCCGCCGCCGAAAATATGGGCAAAATAGCTGCTGCGGTAGCGCGGCGGTACGGCGGGCAGATCCAGCCCCTCTTTTTTCAACGCTGCCGCTTCAAAGCCTTCAACGTCCGAAACGGCCTCGCCGATGCCGTGCCAGTTCATGTCCAGCAGCGCGGCAGCCAGCAGCTCCGTCATGTCATAACCCTTGTTGAAATGGGTAGCGTTGAGCATGCTTTCCCGCAGCGCGTCCGGCATCGGCTCCCCGGTTTCGTAATGGCGCGCATAATGGGTAAACACCTGTGGATGGCTGGCCCAGTGCTCGTTGATTTGCGACGGGAACTCAACGAAATCACGCGGCGTATTGGTGCCGGAAAGGGTGGCGAAACGCTGGCTGGCAAAAAGACCGTGCAGCGTATGGCCAAACTCGTGGAACAGGGTGATCACGTCATCCCACGAGAGAAGCGCGATCCCGCCATTCGTCGGTTTTTGGTAGTTACAGACGTTGTAGATAACCGGACGGGAAGCAAACTCGAAGGATTGTTCGACGAAATTCCCCATCCATGCCCCGCCCTGCTTGGAATCACGGGCAAAGAAGTCGCCGTAAAACAGCGCCATGCCCTCACCGGTGTGGTCGAAAATTTCCCATACGCGGACGTCCGGATGATACACCGGGATATCAAAGCGCTCGACGAAGCGAATGCCAAACAGCTGGCTGGCGGCCCAGAAAACGCCATCCTGCAGCACGGTATTGAGCGCAAAGTACGGCCTGATCTGCGACTCATCAAGGGCATATTTTGCCTGGCGCACGCGCTCGGCATAAAACGCCCAGTCCCAGGCCTGGACGGTGAAACCGCCCTGCTCATCGTCAATGACTTTCTGAATATCGGCCTGTTCGCGTTCCGCGCGGGCACGGGCGGCAGGCACAATGCCGCGCATAAATTCCAGCGCGGCGGCCGGGGTTTTCGCCATCTGATCGGCGATACTCCAGCTGGCGTAATCCTCAAAGCCCAGCAGGCTGGCCTGCCGGGCGCGCAGCGCCGTCAGACGAAGGATCAGCTCGCGAGTGTCGTTTTCATCCCCTTTCTGGGTGCGCGTCCAGCCTGCGTTGAAAAGGTTTTCGCGGGTCTGACGATTGCGCAGCGCGGAAAGCGCGGGCTGCTGGGTGGTGTTCAGAAGCGGGATCAGCCAGCGATCGTTTAGCCCTCGCTCCGCGGCAGCCTGCGCGGCGTCCGCGATTTCACCGGCGCTGAGCCCGTCAAGCTGGTGCGCGTAATCCACCACCAGCCCACCCGTCTTATCGGCAGCCAGCAGGCGCTGGTTAAACTGGCTGGTCAGGGAGGCAGCCTCGGTATTCAGGGCCTTCAGCTCGGCCTTTTCTGTCTCATTCAGACGCGCACCGGCCAGAATAAACCGCTGATACGTCTCCTCGACCAGACGACGGGATTCGGCATCAAGCGCGGCACGATCCTGCCAGACGCTTTCCACGCGGGCGAACAGCACGTCATTCAGCCAGATATCGTTTGCCAGCGCGGCAAGCTCGGTGGAGAACTGTTCTTCCAGTTCCTGTAAATACGGATTGGTGTGAGCGGAAGTCATAGCGAAGAACACGCTGCTGACGCGCGCGAGCAAAGCGCCGCTTTTCTCCAGCGCCAGCACGGTGTTCGTGAAGTCAGGCGCAGCGGCCTGAGAGACAATCGCGTTAATGTCCGCCCGCTTCTGGCGAAGGGCTTCATCGAAAGCTGGACGATAGTGACTGTCGTCGATCTTATCAAAAGGGGGTGCCTGGTAAGGAAGCAGGCTGATTTCAAAAAAAGGATTCGTTGCCGTCATCTTTCACTCCTGAGTACGGGTATCCTCCCAGAGTAGGCCAGGCCGCCATCCCCTGCAACGCCGTCATACAAATGTTGCCTTAACGCACCCTCTGCCGCCGTGCTATGTTAGTAAAACACAAAAAGCGTTGAGGAACAGTGAGATGATTATTTTAGTTACCGGGGCAACGGCAGGTTTTGGTGAAAGCATCACGCGTCGCTTCGTCGCCAACGGGCACAAGGTTATTGCGACCGGCCGTCGTCAGGAACGTCTGCAGGAGCTGAAGGACGAATTAGGCGACAGCATCCTGACCGCGCAGCTGGACGTGCGTAACCGCGCGGCGATTGAAGAGATGATTGCTAACCTGCCCGCCGAGTGGCGCGCCATCGACGTGCTGGTCAACAATGCCGGTCTGGCGCTGGGCATGGAGCCCGCCCATAAAGCCAGCGTGGAAGACTGGGAAAACATGATCGACACCAACAATAAAGGGCTGGTCTATATGACCCGCGCGGTGCTGCCGGACATGGTTGAACGTAATCGCGGCCACATTATCAATATCGGCTCCACCGCCGGAAGCTGGCCTTATGCGGGCGGCAACGTTTACGGCGCGACGAAAGCGTTTGTGCGCCAGTTCAGCCTTAACCTGCGGACCGATCTGCACGGCACCGCCATTCGCGTCACCGACATCGAGCCGGGCCTCGTGGGCGGCACCGAGTTTTCCAACGTGCGCTTCAAGGGCGATGACGCGAAAGCAGACAAAACCTACGAAAACGCTAACGCCCTGACGCCGGAAGATGTCACCGAAACGGTCTGGTGGGTGGCGACGCTGCCAAAACACGTCAACATCAATACCGTAGAAATGATGCCGGTCAGCCAAAGTTTTGCCGGACTTAGTGTCCATCGTGGCTAAATCTGCCCTTCCCGGCCTGCGGGCCGGGTCTGTTTCGGTCTATAAAAGAATGGTAGTATGTTCAGGCTAACTCTCTGAGAAATGACAACTCATGGCCGCTGAATCGCAACTCAACCCCACCCAGCCCGTAAACCAGCAAATCTATCGCATTTTGCGACGTGATATTGTCCATTGCCTGATCCCACCGGGAACGCCGCTTTCTGAAAAAGAGGTGTCCGTGCGTTTTGACGTTTCCCGTCAGCCGGTGCGTGAAGCGTTTATTAAGCTTGCTGAAAACGGTCTGATTCAGATCCGCCCGCAGCGCGGCAGCTACGTGAACAAAATTTCACTCTCTCAGGTGCGCAACGGCTGTTTTGTTCGCCAGGCCATTGAATGCGCGGTGGCGCGCCGTGCCGCAACGCTCATCAACGACAACCAGTGTTATCTGCTGGAGCAAAACCTGCATCAGCAGCGAATTGCGATTGACCGTAAGCAGCTGAATGATTTCTTCCAGCTTGATGATGAATTCCACCAGAAACTGGCGCAGATTGCGGATTGCCAGCTTGCCTGGGACACCATCGAAAACATCAAGGCCACCATCGACCGCGTGCGTTATATGAGCCTCGATCACGTCTCCCCGCCGGAAATGCTGCTTCGACAGCATCATGATATTTTCAGCGCACTGGAAAAACGCGACCCGGACGGCGTGGAAAAAGCGATGACGCTGCATCTGCAGGAAATTAGCGAATCCGTGCAGCTGATTCGTCAGGAAAATAGCGAGTGGTTTAGCGAAGAGTAATATTCGCCGCCCCTTTCAGACGCGGCGATGGGTTTAGCGAACGACTAACACCGGAATAGTGGCGTAGCGCAGGATAGATTCCGCATTTGACCCCAGCAGATGGGTGCTGATGCCCGGATTTTTCGACCCGATGACGATCGCGTCATATTCCCCTTCTTTGCTCAGCCTGATGATTTCATCGCGGACGTTGCCAAAGCGAACCAGGCTGTCAATTTTCTCCGGCGAAATATCGAAAAGTCTTTTTAACGCGTTCATTTTCTTACCGGATTCCTCCGTCATATACTCTTCGAACTTTTTAATATCGGCGTTAAATCCACGCAGCAGGGATCGGCTGCTGGCCGGCAGAATATTGACCAGGGTAATCGAGGCGCCCTCAGCCTTCGCAAGGTTTGCCGCGTGGCGAACCGCTTTGTCGCTCAAATCCATTTCAAACACATCAACAGGCATCAAAATCTTCTTATACATAAGCCTGACTCCTTATTCCGATGAAAGGGTTATTTCCTGTACCCAGAATGGCATTAGTAATATAAACCAACCCTCAACGCTTCCCTGCTGAAACTATCATTTAATGAAAATAATGGTCTGCTTTGTAAATTGCTGTAGTGAACCGTCAGCGCCCGGCACAATAAAGAAAAAAGTGTGAGTTTGATCAAAAACAAAAACATGTGATGCAGACAGGCGTATTTATATGCTCCGTGAACGGCAACCCTGAAATAACGCCGTAACGAACAGGTTAGAGAGGAGGAAATACCATGATGACATACGACCGTAACCGCAATGCAATCACCACCGGCAGCCGCGTCATGATTAGCGGCACGGGCAAAACTGGCGTGATTAAAGCAATCCACAGCGACGGGCTGGATGCCGCGCAGGTGCGCCGCAGCAAAACGGTTGAAGTGGAAGGATGCGAAGGTAAGTTCGAACCGATTGAGCTGATTCGCCTGGGTATGCACTAAGCGGTGCGCGGACATGCCGCCGCAAACGGCGGCATGTGCTGAATTACCGTTGAGACACGTACTGCTCCACGGTCGCTTTCGCTCCCTTTTGCAGCAGCGTCAGGTAGGCCTTCATCACCGCATCAACAAAGACGGCTTCACGCGGTAACTCCTTGCCAAAGATGGCTTCAATGCCGAGAAGCGCCCTGACCCGGCTTTCCCCTTCCGCACTGTCCTTCACCGCCGCCTGAATCACCGCCAGCTGCGGGTCGCTTACGTCAATCGCGTTACCCTGCTCGTCCACGCCGCCGACATAGCGCATCCAGCCTGCCACGCCCAGCGCAAGCAGCGGGAAAGGCTTCTGATGCACCAGGTGCCAGCGCACGGAATCCAGCATGCGCTGCGGAAGCTTCTGGCTGCCGTCCATCGCAATTTGCCAGGTCCGATGGCGCAGGGCCGGGTTACTGTAGCGGGCAATCAGGAGATCGGCATAGCGCCCTAAATCGACGCCTTTGACCTTCAGCGTGGGCGCCTGCTCGTTGAGCATCAGCGCGTGCGCGGCAAGACGGTAATTCTTATCTTCCATGCAGTCGTTGATATGCTGATAGCCCGCCAGATAACCCAGGTACGCCAGGAACGAGTGGCTGCCGTTGAGCATGCGCAGCTTCATCTCTTCAAAAGGGATCACGTCCGACACCAGCTCGGCTCCGGCTTTTTCCCACGCAGGACGACCCGCCACAAAGTTATCTTCGATCACCCACTGACGGAACGGTTCACAGGCCACCGCCGCCGGATCGCGCACGCCGGTCAGCCGTTCGATTTTATCCAGCGTATCGGGAGTGACCGCGGGCACGATGCGATCCACCATAGTTGACGGGAAGGTGACGTGGGATTCAATCCAGTCCGCCAGTTCACCGTTTACCGCTCGGGCGTACGCGCAGGTGACATTGCGCATCACGTGACCGTTCTCTGGCATGTTGTCGCAGGACATCACGCTAAACGCCGGCAGACCCGCCGCCTTACGGCGCGCGAGCGCTTCCACGACGACACCCGGCGCGGATTTTGGCTGGTGCGGGTTTTGCAGGTCTGCGACGATAAACGGATGATCGAGCATCAGTTGCCCGGTTGCCGGTGAGTGACAGTACCCTTTCTCGGTGATGGTCAGCGAGACAATCGCCACCTGCGGTTCGCACATCGCCGCCAGCACCGTTTCCAGCCCGTCAACCTGCGCATGCAGCGCCTTTTTGACTACGCCAACTACGCGGGAAGTCCACGCATCGGCAGACATCTCCGCCACGGTATAGAGATTATCCTGGGCCTTCAGATCGGCAATCTGCTGCTCGCCGCCAATCAGGTTAACTTCACAGTAGCCCCAGTCGCTGCCGTGTTCAGCGGCAAGGATGTCGGCGTACACCGCCTGGTGCGCCCGGTGAAATGCGCCGAAGCCTAAATGTACAATGCGTGCTTTGAGGCTGTCGCGATCGTACTGAGGCAGCGTCGCGTTGGCCTGTAATAACGTGTTTTCCATGATTAAGACTCGTTAATTAGAAAGCTGTGGATCGCTGCCGCTCTTTCTGAAGCGGCAGCGCCTGCTGACTACACCAACTAGAATGGCAGCTGGAGTAAAAAGAGAACTGCCATCAACCATACCGATACTGCCGTTTGATTTTTTGATATATATTAACTTTTGCTCATCTGGTGTGACATAAAAATAAAGTTGTGTGACAGGTTACGCAGGCTGTAAACCACTAGCGTCGCGAAGAGACAGCGCCGTAACCCACACTCTCTTCTGGCGCAGACTCGGCTGCGTCATGCGCCGCGCTCAAATCACGGTCGCGCACTTCCGGCATCAGGATCGCCGAGACCAGTCCAATCGCGGAATAGGCCACCAGCATGGCAACAATGGGCCACCAGGAGCCGGTCATATTGCAGAAGATCCCTGCCAGCACCGGACCAAAGCCCACCGCCACCAGACCGCCAGCCTCTTTGGAGATGGCCATACGCGTAAAGCGATTTCGCGAGCCAAACATCTCCGCCATAGTGATATTTTCCAGCGCAAACAGCCCCAGCACGGCGAAGTTATGGATAACGATGATAGAGAGCATGATCGTCCCCGGCGCATAGCTCTTATCGACGATGATCGACAGCATCGGGTAGGCGAGCAGAATGGCGGAGATATTGAGAATAATGTACGGCAGACGGCGCCCCACTTTATCGGAAAGCCAGCCCAGCAGCGGGATGGAGATAAACCCGAGAATGGAGCTTACCATCAGCGCATCGGTCGGGATGGCCTTATCGAACAGCAGCGTCTGGACCAGATACCCGGCAAGGAACGTCTGGATCAGGCCCGAATTACCCGCCTGACCAAACCGCAGGCCGGTCGCTAGCCAGAAGGATTTGCTTTTCACCATGGAACCCAGCGACGTATCCGGCTGCACGCTTTGTGCATCGTTTACTTTCTCAAAGACCGGGCTCTCCTTGAGATTCATACGCAGCCAGATGGCGAAGATCATCACCACGACGCTGGCGAGGAACGGCACGCGCCAGCCCCAGGCAATCAGCTCTTCACGATCGAGGACAAAGAACATCACCGCCCAGATCGCCGTGGCGCTGAGCGTTCCGCAGTTCGTGCCCATCGCCACCAGCGAGGAGATGATGCCGCGTTTCCCTTTCGGCGCGTACTCCGCCAGCATGGTCCCCGCCCCGGAGATCTCAGCCCCAGCGCCCAGGCCCTGAATGATGCGCAGCGTCACCAGCAGAACCGGGGCAAAAATCCCGATCTGCGCGTAGGTCGGCAGGACGCCAATCAGCGTGGTGCAGATCCCCATCATGGTGATGGTGATGAACAGCACCTTCTTACGGCCAATGCTGTCGCCCATTCTGCCGAAGATAAAGGCGCCGACAATGCGTGCGATATAGCCTGCGCCGTAGGTCCCCATCGCCAGGATCAGCGCCATCGCGGCGGACTGTTCCGGGAAGAAGATCTCATGAAAGACCAGGGCGGCCCCCAGCGAGTAAAGCTGAAAGTCCATAAACTCCAGAGCGGTGCCCAGCCAGCCGGAAACGGCGGCTTTCACCAGATCGGAGGTGGTTCTTTGAGGTTGTGCTTGCGTCATAATGGCTATCTCTGAAAGGTAAGATGCGTACCACCAGAGCCTGTCTGCGCAGGCTCTTAACCGCG
Source organism: Enterobacter sp. (assembly GCF_977039595.1). Classification (NCBI taxonomy): domain Bacteria; kingdom Pseudomonadati; phylum Pseudomonadota; class Gammaproteobacteria; order Enterobacterales; family Enterobacteriaceae; genus Enterobacter; species Enterobacter sp. Next base: position 10,817 of record NZ_CDRQYH010000041.1, on the reverse strand, counting down.
TATTTGATTATTGGCCGAACGTGAGTAAGACCTTGCAGCACTGCCGCTGGTCTTTTTCAAACAGTTCGATGGCGTCTGTTACATGGTGATAGTCAAAGGTATGGGTGATCAGTTTTTCCGGGTCGATCAGCCCCTTCTTCAGCCAGTCGATGACGACCGGGAATTTATTGGCATTGAGGCGTGAGGAGAAGATCGCCAGCTCTTTGCCGGTGATGCCCTGCTGAACAATCTGGCTCGGCTCGCTGGAAAAGCCCATCAGCACGATACGCGCCGCCGGAGAGGCCAGGGTTATCGCTTCCTGCAAAATAGATGGATGGCAGGCGGCATCAATGATTAACGTCGGTTTGATGCCCTTTTCGTCCAGCGCGGCCTGCAGCGACTGCTCGCCGTTATTAAAGACCCAATCCGCGCCGCTGCGCCGGGCCATCGTCAGGCGCTCGTCTATTCGGTCAACCACGATAACCTGCTTCACCTGATAGACGCCTTTCAGCGCCTGCACGGTGACCAGCCCCATCGGGCCTGCGCCGTAAATCTGCGCGACGTCCTGCCCGGTGGGACTGGCCTGCCCCGTCACGTTGGCGGCGATGGTGAAGGGCTCCACCATAACGGCGTGTTTATCAGGAATGTCATCCGGAATGGGCCAGGCATTTTGTGCAGGTACTGCCGCATATTCGCTGAAGCCGCCGTCACGGTGAACGCCCAGCACCACCAGCGAGGTACAGACGTTCGGTTTTCCCACCGAGCACGGGTAGCAGTGCCCGCAGCTGATCACCGGGTCAACCGAGACGCGCTGGCCCAGGCGGGCAGCATCAACGCCCTCACCCACGGCGTCGATCGCGCCAAAAAACTCGTGGCCAATGACGCGTGGGTACTTAGCAAACGGGTTATGCCCGCGGTAGATGTGGCTGTCTGAACCGCAAATCCCGGCCAGTTTAATCTTGACGCGCACTTCGCCTGCGCCTGGTTCCGGGCGTGGCCGCTCTTCAATCACCAGTTCGTTCGGCTGCTGAATCACTACGCTTTTCATCGTTCTCTCCTCGCTTACCAGTTCCACAGCGTGCCGTCTTCGAGACGGGCCACCGGCAGATAGGCCGGATCGTACGGGTATTTCGCCGCCAGCTTTTCATCAAACTCGATGCCCAGCCCCGGCTTATCCCCAGGATGCATATAGCCGTTATCAAAGCGCCAGCTGTGCGGGAAGACTTCCAGCATCTGTTCGGAGTAGCCCATATATTCCTGCACGCCAAAGTTCGGCACCCACAGGTCGAAATGCAGCGCGGCGGCGTGGCATACAGGCGAGAGATCCGACGGGCCGTGCGAGCCAGTGCGCACCTGGTAGAGCGAGGCGAAGTCCGCGATGCGACGCATCCCGGTGATCCCGCCCGCGTGGGTAATGGTGGTGCGGATATAGTCGATGAGCTGCTCTTCGATGAGCTGCTTGCAGTCCCAGATGCTGTTAAACACTTCCCCCACGGCAATCGGCGTGACGGTATGCTGGCGGATCAGGCGGAAGCAGGCCTGGTTTTCCGCAGGCGTTGGGTCTTCCATCCAGAACATGCGGAATTCCTCGATGCTCTTGCCGAAGCGCGCCGCTTCGATGGGCGTCAGGCGGTGGTGCATGTCATGCAGAAGATGCTCATTGAAGCCGAATTTACTGCGCACCGCGTCGAACAGCTTCGGCGTGAAATCGAGGTATTTTTCGGTGGACCAGAGCTGCTCTTCCGGCCAGTCGCCTTTGGTCGCAGGCTCGTAGGCCAGCCCCTTCCCTTTGGCCATGCCGTAGGTGGTTTTCATGCCCGGCACGCCGCACTGCACGCGGATCGCCTTGAAGCCCATCTCTTTATGGCGGGCGTAATCTTCCAGCACGTCGTCAATGGTATGGCCGGTGGTATGGCAATAGACCATCACTCCTTCCCGGGAGGCGCCGCCCAGCAGCTGGTAGAGCGGCATGTTGGCCGCTTTGGCTTTGATATCCCACAGCGCCATATCTACGGCGGAGATGGCCGACATGGTAACCGGGCCGCGACGCCAGTAGGCGCCTTTATAGAAAAACTGCCAGATGTCTTCGATGCGGTGCGCATCGCGGCCAATCAGCTGCGGGCAAAGGTGATCCTTCAGGTATGAGGCCACGGAGAGCTCGCGCCCGTTTAGCGTAGCGTCACCGAGACCGACAATCCCCTCATCGGTGGTGATTTTAAGGGTGACAAAGTTCCGCCCCGGGCAGGTAACAAACACGTCAGCCGCGACAATCTTCATAATTCCTTTCCTTACATCGCTCGTTGTGATGCTGGAAATTTACGCAACTACACTACTACCATACAAGTATAAAGATCGCGAAATCAGCTAGCGATCACAAAAACCGAGGGCTCAGGCGCGCCCCCATCCCGCTACAATAATCAGCATACCGCACAGGGCAATCAGCGCCCCGGCCCAGTCGTATGCGCTGAGTTTGACCCCGTCCACGACGCGCAACCACAGCAGCGCTGTACACACATAAACACCACCGTAAGCCGCGTAAACGCGACCACTGGCCGCCGGATGCAGCGTTAGCAGCCAGACAAACAGGGCAAGCGCGACGCCCGCCGGGATCAAAAGCAGTGCGCTTCCCCCCTTTTTCAGCCAGAGCCAGGGCAGGAAGCAGCCGATGATTTCGCATAGCGCGGTGGCAAAAAAAAGCAGCGTCGTTTTAAGCATATTTCACGCCAGGTGAGGATTTATTTAACCATCATACCTGATGATGCCCTTTACTTTTCCATACTTGCCCCGCGGGTATGCCGTCATTTCGCATTAGTGTAGAATCTGTACGGGGTAACCTGATTACCTGCACCCATTTAAAAGGAAACGCTATGACCACATTAAGCAAACGCCTTTGTCTGACAGCCCTGCTGGCGCTGTCATCGTTCGCCTTTGCCGCCTCTGCGACAGCGGAAACCAGCAAGCTCATTATTGAGTCTGGTGACAGCGCGCAAAGCCGCCAGAACGCCGCTATGGACAAAGAACAATGGAATGACACCCGTAGCCTTCGCCAGAAGGTCAACAAACGTGCCGAAAAAGAGTGGGACAAAGAAGATGTTGCTTTTGACGCACGCGATAAGTGTCAGCAAAGTGCAAACGTCAATGCATACTGGGAGCCAAACACCCTGCGCTGCCTGGATCGCCGCACTGGCCGCACGGTAGCCCCGTAATGTCGGTGTCCTGCGACGTTAAACTCCGTCCGCTGGAGCGTGAAGACCTGCGCTTTGTGCACCAGCTCGACAACAATGCCAGCGTGATGCGCTACTGGTTCGAAGAGCCTTACGAGGCGTTTGTCGAGCTGTCCGATCTCTACGATAAACACATTCACGATCAGAGTGAACGTCGTTTTGTGGTTGAGTGTGAAGGTGAAAAAGCCGGGCTGGTGGAGCTGGTTGAGATCAACCACGTTCACCGTCGGGCGGAGTTCCAGATAATCATCTCCCCTGAACATCAGGGAAAGGGCCTTGCGTCACGGGCGGCTAAGCTGGCAATGGATTACGGATTCAACGTTCTGAATCTCTACAAGCTTTACCTGATTGTGGATAAAGAGAACGAGAAAGCGATCCATATCTATCGCAAGCTGGGCTTTATGGTGGAAGGCGAGCTGATTCACGAATTCTTTATTAACGGTGAATACCGCAATACCATTCGCATGTGCATTTTCCAGCATCAGCACCTGGCCGGACATAAACCGTCTGGCGCCAGCCTGCTGAAACCGACCGCGCAGTAACCTGCGCGGTTTTATTCTCAGTAGTATTCAATCGTATTTTTGATGGTGTACTTGCGCTCAACGGCGGGTTTGACGCTGTCGTCCGTGATCGTCAGATCGCAGCTCACCGGGTTATTGTGGCGGTCGTAATCGCAGCTCTGCTTCACGTTGCCCAGCGGCTTGTCGTTCAACATGCTCACGGCCGAGTAATCCATTCTTTTGCGAAGATCTTTAGACGGCGTCGACTGAACGGACAGGTGCTGATCCCCGGAAACGGTGGTTTTGCCCAGCGGGTAGCCATCCGCGTCGTAGCGATACTTCACTTCCATCTCTTTGCCGTGCGCCGCCACCACAAAACCGTTGTCGTCGGTATCCCACGTTATCCCGGCTGACGGCAGTTCGGCCAGCTGGCATTTCCCCTGCAGCTTCACTTTGCGCTGCTGGGTTTCAGCGTCAAGATAGTAATTGGCATCCAGCACCAGCGCCACGCCGGTGTTGGCCTCCAGGTCGTGCAGCTCCAGCGTATCGAAACACCCTTCAGACGAGACGGTGCCGGTGACCCGTTTGGACACTTCGCCCTTCTCGTTGAACAGCGTCTGGGTAAAGTCTTTGACCGGGCCGCGCAGCGGGTCAAAATCAAACTCGTTTGAAAAACTCGCCATCTCGGGCGTAAACGACAGCGGCGCGGAGCTGTTGTCGCACCCCACCAGTGTTGCTGCCAGTAGCGTTATCGCTGCGTATATCTTCACATTCATTTCCGTACAGGAGATTATTCCCAATCATATTAGCAAATACAGCGGCTTACGCGATAGTGAAAACGAATCATCTGAACGCGGAGAAAACCGGTCTCGCCCACGCAGACGGGAAACCAGGCTATATTTTATGGGGAACGGTCAACGCTAAAGGATATATTATGACGGGCATTTCAAAAGAGATTGAATATCACAAAACGAACTTCCTGAATCATCCGTTATTTAATTATCTCAATGACGATGCATTATCGCTTGATGAGCGACTGAGGTTTTTACCCTATATTTCACATTTTGTCATGAGCTTTGCCGATATTAATAAATATATTTTGCCGTTTGCGACGCCCGCCAATCCGCTGGAACGGGCAGTGAATACCCATGCCAGGGAGGATGCCGAACACTGGCCCTGGTTTCTAAACGATCTGCAGACCAGCGGGCAAAATTCCGCCGCTAGCCTCACAGAACACCTGAGCTTTCTGTGGGCTGATAACCTGATTAACAGCCGAAAGCTGACTTACCATTTAATTCAGGCCCTTCACAATCAAAGCGCCAAAATGCGTTTAATCGTAATTGAAGTCATGGAGGCAACCGGCAATGCGACATTTGATACGTTGGCCTCCATAACAAAGGGCACGGATAAACAGCTGGAATACTGCGGTCATTTACATTTGAGTCATGAGACTGGACATTCAATGGGGAGCGAGGATGAGATTGTAGATACCCTGAATTTAACGGAAGAGGAAAGAAATAAAGCCAGCCAGATGATTGCTGAGTGCTTTAATGCGTTTCATCGTTTTTTTGATGAAATATTTGAGAATGTCTCACCAGAGCATTCTCGTTCGATTAAATGATAGCGGCTCGCCGCGCGAGGGAGCCAGCTACGCGTGGCAGCATTAAGATTAATCAGAAAATTACAGATAAAAACATAGACTTACGCCTCCCCTGCTACACTAACTTAACACACAGAGAAAAGGAGCTACAGATGAAACGGTTACCCTGGATTACCGCCCTGCTGTTAATGAGTGCCTCGACGGCCGCGCTGGCGGCACCGGATTCCTGCGAGCGCGTGAAAAGCGACATTCAGCAGAAGATCGTCAACAACGGCGTGCCTGAGTCAGGTTTTACGCTGAATATCGTGCCAAACGACCAGGCCGACCAGCCGGGCACGCAGGTCGTAGGCCACTGCGCTAACGACACGTTTAAGATTTTATACACCCGCACAGGCAGCGGTGCGGCAGCTGAACCTCAGTAATTGAGCTTCAATCCCCTTTGATTTGATAAGGATTAATATTTAGTCCCCCCAAATCAGTGACACTCACCCCATCATTAGCCCGGATATCATTTCGGGAAAAATAATACGCAATTATAATGATGGGGTGAGCCATGTCCGATGCTGAACATCACGGCGGAATTAGCCGTCGAACTCTCGTGAAATCTACGGCGATAGGTTCTCTGGCGCTTGCCGCTGGTGGGATCTCGCTTCCATTTGGTCTTAAAAGCGCTGCAGCCGCGGTGAAGGGCGCCGTCCAGCCCCCTGAAGATACCGTCGTGTGGGGCGCCTGCTCTGTCGACTGCGGCAGCCGCTGTGCGCTGCGTCTGCACGTGCGCGACAACGAAGTGTACTGGGTCGAAACGGACAACACCGGCGAGGATGTGTATGGCGATCACCAGGTGCGTGCCTGCCTGCGCGGACGTTCAATCCGCCGCCGCATCAATCACCCTGACCGTCTGAACTACCCGATGAAGCGCGTGGGCAAACGCGGCGAAGGCAGGTTTGAACGCATCACGTGGGATGAAGCGCTCGACACTATCACCGCCAGCCTGAAAGACGTGGTGGCCAAATACGGCAACGAAGCGGTGTATATCAACTACTCTTCCGGAATTGTCGGCGGCAATATCACCCGCTCTTCCCCTTACGCTTCGCTGGTGGCGCGCCTGATGAACTGCTACGGCGGTTTCCTGAGCCACTACGGCACCTACAGCACGGCGCAAATTGCCTGCGCGATGCCCTACACCTATGGCAGCAACGACGGCAACAGCACCTCGGATATCGAAAACACTAAACTGGTGGTGATGTTCGGCAATAACCCGGCGGAAACGCGCATGAGCGGCGGCGGGATTACGTACTTTCTTGAGCAGGCTCGCGAGCGGTCCAACGCGCGCATGATTGTTATCGACCCGCGCTACACCGACACGGCAGCCGGACGCGAAGATGAATGGATCCCGATCCGTCCTGGAACCGATGCCGCGCTGGTGGCGGGTATTGCCTGGGTATTAATCGACGAAAACCTGGTCGACCAGCCGTTCCTGGACAAATACTGCGTTGGCTACGACGAAAAAACGCTGCCGGAAAGCGCGCCCGCTAACGGTCACTACAAAGCGTATATTCTCGGCCAGGGCGATGACCACATGGCTAAAACGCCGGAGTGGGCCTCACGCATCACCGGCATTCCCGCAGAACGCATCATTAAGCTTGCCCGGGAAATTGGCTCCGCGAAGCCGGCCTATATCTGTCAGGGCTGGGGACCCCAGCGTCAGGCGAACGGCGAGCTGACCTCGCGCGCCATCGCGATGCTGCCGATCCTCACCGGAAACGTGGGGATCAACGGCGGGAACAGCGGCGCGCGAGAGTCGACCTACACCATCACCATTGAACGTATGCCGCTGCCGGATAACCCGGTCAAAACGCAAATCTCCTGCTTCAGCTGGACGGACGCCATCGCCCGCGGGCCGGAAATGACCGCCCTGCGCGACGGCGTACGCGGAAAGGATAAGCTGGACGTGCCGATTAAGTTCATCTGGAACTACGCGGGCAATACCATCATCAACCAGCACTCCGATATCAATAAAACCCACGATATCCTGCAGGATGAAAGCAAGTGCGAAATGATTGTGGTCATCGATAACTTCATGACGTCGTCAGCGAAATACGCCGATATCATCTTGCCGGACCTGATGACCGTCGAGCAGGAAGACATCATTCCTAACGATTATGCGGGCAATATGGGCTACCTGATTTTCCTCCAGCCCGTGACTACGCCGAAGTTTGAGCGCAAGCCCATCTACTGGATCATGAGCGAAGTGGCAAAACGCCTCGGGCCGGATATCCATCAGAATTTTACCGAAGGACGCACGCAGGAGCAGTGGCTGCAGTATCTGTATGCCAAAATGCTCGAAAAAGACCCTCAGCTGCCGTCCTATGACGAGCTGAAAAAAATGGGCATTTACAAGCGTAAAGATCCGAACGGACATTTTGTGGCCTATAAAAAGTTCCGCGAAAACCCGGATGCCAATCCGCTGAAAACGCCTTCGGGCAAGATTGAGATTTACTCCAGCAAGCTGGCGGAGATTGCGGCCACCTGGGAGCTTGAAAAAGATGAGACCATCAGCCCTCTGCCCGTCTACGCCTCGACCTTTGACGGCTGGGATGCGCCCGAGCGCGCGCGGTTCCCGCTGCAGCTGTTTGGCTTCCACTTCAAAGCCCGTACCCACTCAAGCTACGGTAACGTCGACGTGCTTAAAGCGGCCTGCCGCCAGGAGGTCTGGCTTAATCCTGTTGATGCCGAAAAACGCGGTATTAAGAACGGGGATACAGTGCGCGTGTTTAACGATCGCGGTGAGGTGAGAATTGAAGCGAAAGTCACGCCGCGCATCATGCCCGGCGTGAGCGCCATGGGCCAGGGTGCCTGGCACGACGCCAACATGAACGGCGATCGTATCGACCACGGCTCATGCATCAACACGCTGACCACGCACCGCCCGTCGCCGCTGGCAAAAGGCAACCCGCAGCACACCAATCTGGTGCAGATCGAGAAGGTCTAGAAAGTGAAGCGCATGACCGTTGTTTATTCTATGGTCTATAAATTGGTTTAACACAGTCGCGCGGGCGAAATCCGCGCGAGCAAGGAAGATGTAATGAAAGACGTCTCACAGCGTGAATCGTTCGCGTTCAGCGCCCGGGTGCTGGGCGCGCTGTTTTATTTTGCACCCGACAGCGAGCAGGCTGCTCCGCTGGTCCAGGCCCTGACCGCGGGCGACTGGGTTCAGGACTGGCCTCTGCTGCCGGAAACGCTGCAGCCCATTGCCGAATCCTTTGCCTCGCCTGCCGACGAGCCGCTGACGGACGCGTGGCAACGGCTGTTTATTGGCCCTTACGCCCTGCCCGCTCCACCGTGGGGCTCCGTCTGGCTCGACCGCGAATCCGTGCTGTTCGGCGACTCGACCCTCGCCCTGCGTCAGTGGATGCGGGAGAACAATATCGCGTTTGAGATGCAGCAGAACGAACCGGAAGACCACTTTGGGACATTGCTGCTGCTGGCAGCGTGGCTTGCCGAGAATGGTCGCGATGCTGAGTGCGATCGGCTTCTGGCGTGGCACCTGCTGCCGTGGAGCACCCGCTTCCTGTCGGTGTTTGTCGACAACGCCGGGCATCCGTTTTATACCGCGCTGGGTAGGCTTGCGCAGCTGACGCTCGCGGACTGGCGCTCCGGGCTGCTTATTCCGGTTGCGGAAAAGACGCTGTATCGTTAAAAGATGTGGCTTGCTCGCGGATGGCGGGCAAGCCAGGATGGTTTAAACCTCTCCTCCTGATTCACTCGCGCTCTCTTTACTTTGAATGAATCGAAGTGCCAGGTAGAGGTCTGGCGCCAGAATCATGTCATCATCATTCATTGTTGGCCGACTCTCTTTAAACCAGCGGGTTAACTCCGTTTTCCTGCCCGCGAGGATTAATTTAATCTGTCGACCTTTCAGATCGCGCTTTAACTCATTAATGGTTGCCAGAACGCTGATGTCTGAATAGGTGAAGCAGGCAACGGCATCAATGACCACCCATTTAGGCTGTAAGGCTGCCCCATCAACCAGGTTCAATACCCGGCGTTTAAAATAAGCCACGTTAAAATAGGTCAACGGTGAGTTAAATCGATACATCAGTACGCCCGGGACCATTTTAATATCGTTCGTATTTCCTAATGAGTGAATCATTCCATCGTCGTCAGTGCCCAGTAAGTGCTCAGAGGGACGAAACACTGTACGAAGGAACTGTAACAGGCCAAGCAACACCGCAAGGCCAATCCCCTGGATAACGCCGATAATTAAAACGCAGCCAAACGTGAAGAAGGCCAGACGAAATGCCTGCTTATTTCTGCGCCTCAGGTTCCATAATCCACGTAAATCGATTAATGACCACGAGGCATACATTAGAACTATACCTAACGCAGATACCGGAATGTATTGTAATGGCTGAGTGAAAAACACCACGACGATACCAATGATCAAGGCTGCGACCACCGAAACCAGCTGGCTTTTCCCCCCAACCGAATCATTAACTGCGGTCCGGGAATCGGCGCCACTGATAGCAAACCCCTGAGATAACCCCGACATAATGTTCGCAATACCCAGCGCGCGGAACTCTGCATCAGCATTAATTTCATAGCCATTTTTCGCGGCGAAACTGCGGGCGGTCAGCATCAGGCTGACAAAACTGACCAACGCCAGGTTCAGCGCCGGGATCACTAAATCACGCATCGGACCTGGCTGGAACGCCCCCCAGTTAACGACGGGTAAACCTGGCTGGAAGCCTTCTCCCCCAATCGTGGCAATTCCATACTGTTGCGCAGAGGTCACCCATACCAGCGCCGTTGTTATCACAATAGCAATTAAAGGTGCTGGCCACTGGCTGCGATACGTTTTAATCGCCATTAAAATAATTAACGTAAAAAGGGATATCCCTACGGTTAATAAATGGCTATCTGAAAGTCGGCCTGGCAAGGCGATTATTTTTTCAATAACCTGCGCCTCATCAAGCTTAATCCCCAACACCTTGCCTAGTTGCCCGACAATAATCGTCACCGCTACGCCGTTAAGCAGGCCGGTAAGAATGGGATGAGAAAGCAGATCGGCAAGTGCGCCCAGGCGGAATTTACTGGCCAGCAGGCACCACCCGCCCATCATCAATGTCATGATAATTGTCAGCTGCCAGTGCAGTTCGGGATTCCCCGCAGAAAGCGGAAACACGACGGCCGCAATCACCGCGCATGTCGTTGCATCTGGGCCCACAATAAGCTGGCGTGAAGAGCCAAACAGTGCGTAAGCTATCATTGGTAAAACGCAGGAATAGAGCCCTACAATTGCCCCAACACCCGCCAGCTCAGCGTAAGCAATCGCAACGGGTAGCGCTACAGCCGCAACGGATAACCCGGCTTTAACATCATGTTTTAGCCAGCTTTTATCGTAGGCTAAGGAAGGTGCGAACAAGTTCCTGATATGAGATCATCATATTCATCCGGAGCGCATCCCAGAGGGACATCATGAGCCATCAACTCACCTTCGCCGATAGTGAATTC
>NZ_CDRQYH010000040.1:0-36404 GCF_977039595.1 Enterobacter sp. | reverse complement strand
AGTTGGTGATTTTGAACTTTTGCTTTGCCACGGAACGGTCTGCGTTGTCGGGAAGATACGTGATCTGATCCTTCAACTCAGCAAAAGTTCGATTTATTCAACAAAGCCATTACTGTGCTAAGAAAGTCTGCCGCTAAGCTTTAATACACCCTGGTATCGTTTACATTTAAGTCAAGCAATATCATTTGATCACCGAGTTAACGCTGCTATTATCTAAGTCTTAGTGTTCGAATCATAAATTTTTTCAATAAATTATCCTGCTAATTAATAGTCCTCACGGAATGAAGGAGCTTCCTCGATGAACTTACCCGGTCAGCAGTCGCCTGACAGCACCCTTCCCTCATATGATCTCTCGCGAAGCCTTGGCCTACAGGCCGGTGCACATATCGATTTTAAAAAGCTGGCCGCGCAGCTCGACTGCTCGCGTAATTTTTACAATGTCGGCATCATTTTTGATGATGGCAAGCAACGCTGGCTGGTTCGCCCCTCTCGACGCATTGCTGATGTGAATCAGAGCACCGTCAGCCATGTAGTCATCAGTAAAATTCCAGATGCTAAGGAAATCAGTGCAGAAAAAGCTGTGGTTGCGACGCTAACTACTCCGTCACTTGCTACGGAAATTACCTCGACCGGTTTTGCCTGTGGCGCGATGATTGTTACGCTTGTCATGGCGTTTGGTGCCGGTGCGGCAGTACCGTTTACCGCTGGCGGGTCTGGTGTGATTGCGGCGATTAGCCTGTCCGGTACGCTGGCTACGGGAGCGCAATGCATGATTGGCGCGGGCCGTCTGCTGGCTATCCATAACGACCATGGTTCCGACGTTGCATGGCTTGACAGCCAGGACTGGTACGTTGCTACCACGACAGTTCTGGATGTTATTTCGCTTGCTGCGGCAGGAACCGCGCTAAGAGGTACTTTAGAAACGTACAAGCTGATGAAAGCGGCGTCTTCAAGTAAAGTTACCGCCTGGTTCCAGAGCCTGAGCCGTGCCGAGCGTAAGCGCATCACGGAAGAGATCATTAAAGCGCAGAATCCAGGTATCTCCAGTGCCGGGGTAAAGGCCGCGATCCGTGCAGGTGTTTATCCGAAACGTTTCCCAAGCGAATCGTTACAAAAATCACTGCAGCGCGAGCTGATGAGTGCGGTCAACAACGCATCGGCCTTTGTGGGGAGCTCACTCACTGGGACTATCCGCAATCCGCAAAATACCGTCCAGTCAGGACGCTATGTGGTTGGTGTGCTGCAATCATTTTTACCTAACTGAACGCTGAGTATTCAAATGTTTAAAGTTTTAACCCGTCGCCTGCAACACTGTAACGAGGTGGCTACCAGCATAAGCAATACCTCCCCGACACAGCTGCAACAGCTAAAGACTCAGTTGGCTGAAGAAATGGGCAAACCTGTGGGTCTACACACCATGGGTATTCCGGCGGCAATAAGTACTCTCGGGGTAATTGTTAGCTTCGCGATTCCTCAGCTGTGGTTGGGCTATGGCGTATTCGCCGCACTCGGCCAGCCAGCCGAACGTGTATTCGTGTGGATTGTGCTGATCGCCCTACTGTTCGCAGGCATCAACGGCGTGACGATGTTTATGATTGGCAAAGGAAGCATGCGCGCCGTGCGGTTACATCTTACGCTGGCGGTGATAAGTCTGGTATTAACGGCAGCCTATCTGCTGGCCGCACTGAGCGGTAGCGCTGCTCCGGGCGTCAGTCTGGCCGCTGCGATGGTGAGTACCGTCATGCTGGGGCTTAGCGGCAGCTGCATCTTCTCTACCGCTTTCTATAAGATGCTGCTATTTACTCTGCATAACAGAGCCTGGCGCAAACTGATCAGCAAGGCGCGCTAAGCATTCATCACGTAAAAACCCGCCGCTAGCGGCGGTTTTTTTATGGTTTTTTAAGCCTGCGCAACCAAATCAACTTATACGCCGCAGGGATAATAAACAGCGATAGCAGCGGAGCCGTGATCATGCCGCCAATCATTGGCGCCGCTATCCGGCTCATGACTTCTGATCCGGCACCGGTTCCCCACAAAATGGGCAGCAGACCGGCAATAATCACCGCGACGGTCATCGCCTTTGGCCGCACGCGCAGGACGGCGCCATGATAAAGGGCGTCATCAAGTCCCTGTACGATGAAGGTTTCCCGATGGGATAACTTCGGATGCGCTTCAACGGCATGACGCAAATACATCAGCATGACCACCCCAAATTCTGCCGCCACCCCTGCCAGAGCGATAAAGCCGGTGCCGGTTGCCACAGACATATGGAAACCCTGCCAGTACAGGAACCATATCCCCCCGACCAGCGCGAACGGCAGGCTCATCAGGATCAGCAACGCTTCATCCACGCGACGGAATGCCAGATACAGCAGAATGAAGATGATCATCACCGTCATCGGTACCATTAGCTTCAGTTTCTTATTGGCGTGCTCAAGCAGTTCAAACTGTCCAGAGAATGCGACGCTGGTGCCCGGTCTCAGCTTTACGTTCTGACTAATAGCAGTCTTAATGTCGTTCACCACCGACACCATATCCCTGCCGCGGGCATCGATATAAATCCAGCTCGCAGGACGGGCATTCTCCGTTTTCAGCATCGTAGGGCCGGAAACGACGTTGATATCCGCCACATCGCCCAGCGTGATCTGCTGTTTCATCGGCGTCAGGATCGGCATCTGCCTCAGCGCGGTCGGGCTGTTTCGGTAGTCCTGAGGATAGCGAATATTAATCGGGTAGCGGGCGACGCCTTCCACCGTTTCTCCCACCGTCTCCCCGCCGATGGCCGTGGAGACGAAAAGCTGCACGTCGCCCACCGTCATCCCGTAGCGGGAGGCTTTTTCCCGGTTGATATCAACGTCGATGTAGCGCCGCTTCAATGCTCTGCGCCGTGGCGTCGATATCAGCCAGAACGGTACCTGACACCTTGATGCCAATCGGGCTTTTAATCCCGGTTGAAAGCATATCGATGCGGTTGCGGATGGGCGGAACCCAGAGATTCGCCAGGCCAGGTAAACGAACGGTCTTGTCGAGTTCGTCAACGATCTTGTCAATCGTCATTCCGGGTCGCCACTCATTCTCAGGCTTAAGCTGAATGGTGGTTTCCACCATTTCAAGCGGTGCGGAGTCCGTGGCCGTTTCGGCTTTACCGGTTTTACCGAACACCGACGCTACCTCAGGCACGGTTTTGATGAGTTTGTCCGTGGTCTGCAGGAGCGCCGCCGCTTCTGCCGGAGAGACGCCCGGCAATGTTGACGGCATATACAGCAGGTCACCTTCATTTATCTTTGGCAGGAACTCGCCACCCACCTGGCTCAGGGGCCAGATCACCGTGAAGATGGATAAGGTCGCAACCAGCAGGGTGGTTTTAGGCCAGTGGAGCACCCGAATCAGAAGCGGATGGTAGGCTTTAATCAGCAACCTGTTCAATGGGTTACTGGTCTCTGCGGGGATTTTACCCCGGATCCAGAATCCCATCAGAATGGGGATCACGATGATGGCCAGCGCGGCCGCCCCCGCCATGGCGTACGTTTTCGTGAAGGCCAGTGGACCAAACAGCCGCCCTTCCTGTCCCTCGAGGGTAAAGATGGGAATGAACGACAAGGTGATGATCAGCAGGCTGATAAACAGCGCGGGGCCAACCTCTACAGAGGCGTTGGTGATCACCTTCCAGCGGGTGGCGTTATCAATCGGCTCCCCCGGGTGGCGGTGGTCCCACTCTTCCAGCCGTTTATGCGCATTTTCAATCATCACGATGGCGGCATCCACCATCGCGCCGACGGCAATGGCAATGCCTCCCAGCGACATGATATTAGCGTTCAGCCCCTGGAAATGCATAACGATAAAGGCAATACACAGGCCAAGCGGCAGAGAGATAATTGCGACCAGCGCAGAGCGGACGTGCCAGAGGAACAGCGCGCAGACGATGGCCACCACGATAAACTCCTCAAGAAGCTTGCCGCTCAGGTTGTCGATTGCCCGATCGATGAGCTGGCTGCGATCGTAGGTAGTCACAATCTCAACGCCTTCCGGCAGGCTGGCCTTCAGCGTCTCCAGCTTGTCTTTCACCGCCGTTATGACCTCGCGCGCGTTTTTACCCGAACGCAGGATCACCACGCCGCCCGCCACTTCACCTTGCCCGTTCAGCTCGGCAATACCACGGCGCATTTCCGGCCCCGTTTGTACGCGGGCAACATCACGCAGGTAAATCGGCACGCCGTTCTCACCGGTTTTCAGGACGATGTGATTGAAATCATCGATGGTCTGCAGATAGCCGCTGGCCCGGACCATATATTCCGCTTCCGCGAGTTCTACGGACGATCCCCCCGCTTCCTGATTAGACGATTCAAGGGCCTGCTTAACCTCCGGCAGGCTGACGCCGAACTGCGCCAGCTTTAACGGGTCAACCTGAATCTGATACTGCTTCACCACGCCGCCGACGGAGGCCACCTCGGCCACGTTCGGGATAGTTTTTAGCTCAAACTTCAGGAACCAGTCCTGCAATGATCGCAGCTCGGCGAGATCGTGTTTTCCGCTGCGGTCCACCAGCGCATACTCAAATATCCAGCCTACGCCCGTGGCGTCCGGGCCGATTTCCGAGCTCACGCCGGCAGGGAGTTTGCCCTGAACCTGATTCAGGTACTCCAGCACGCGCGAACGGGCCCAGTACAAATCGGTGCCATCTTCAAAAATGACGTACACATACGAATCACCAAACTGCGAAAAACCGCGCACGGTCTTAGCGCCGGGAACCGACAGCATGGTGGTGGTGAGTGGATAGGTCACCTGGTTTTCAACTATCTGCGGGGCCTGGCCGGGATAGCGGGTTTTGATAATCACCTGCACGTCAGACAGATCGGGTAAGGCATCGACCGGCGTGTTAATAATCGTCCATGTACCCCAGACGGTGAGGAACAGCGCCCCCATCATGACCAGGAAACGATTGGCCACTGACCGTCGGATAATCCATTCAATCATCATCGTCTCCTTAATGGCCAGAATGGGCGTCGTCAGGGGTTTCAGCGTGGCGCATGCGCTCCAGCGCACCGGTAATATTGGCCTCCGAGTCAATCAGGAACAGACCGCTGACGACGACTGACTCCCCCTCTTCCAGCCCGCCACCAATGCCGGACTGCTGCTGAGATTCATACAGAACGCGGATCCTTTTCGGTACAAAATTCCCGTTCGCATCAACGGTAATAACGCGCTGCTCTTTGCCGGTATCAATAACGGCCTGGGAGGGGATCAGCAGCATTTCCTGACTTTGGGTGTTCAGCTTCAGGTACGCGTTCATGCCAGGTTTCAGCAGCTTATCCTTGTTGGAGACCTGCAGGCGCACCTGCAGCGTACGGGTGGTTGGATCCACGCTCGGCAGAAGACTCCATTTTTCAACCGGGAAGGATTTATCCGGCCAGGCCGGTACCGAAACAGCAAACTGCGAGGTATCTTTCAGCAGATACGCAATCGATTCTGGGACTGCCGCGCCGATCCAGACCGGATCCATTCCCTGAATTTGCGCCACGACCTTATCTTTCGAAATATTCATCCCGGTACGGAGGTCAAAGGCAGTAATCACCCCGTCGATCGGTGCCCTGATGGTAAACCGTGTCTGGATCGTGCGGGTCTCACGCAGCCTCTGAATATCCTCATCCGGCATACCCGCCAGCCGAAGCCGTTCCAGAACCCCTTTGATTTGCGTCGGCGTTCCGCCGGTGCCGGATAACAGCAGAAACTCGCTCTGCGCCTCTACCCAGTCCGGAATGGTAATATCAATCAGCGGCGTGCCTTTCTTTACCTTATCGCCCGTCGTCAGCGGGTAGACTTTCTCAACGAAGCCTTCCGCGCGCGCCTGCACAATGACAAACTGATAGTCGTTATAGCTGACATTGGCCGGGATCGTCTGGGCATAATTCAGCGTTCCGCGCGTCACTTTTTGCGTTTTTAATCCTAAATTCTGGACCTGCGTCGGATCGATACGGATACCGCCACCGCTTTTATCGTTATTTTCGTCCGCATATTTCGGGACCAGATCCATATCCATAAATGGTGATTTACCGGGCTTGTCGAATTTCACGTCAGGCTTCATCGGGTCATACCAGAAAAGGACCTTTCTTTCCGCAACGCTATTTGCTGTTTTTTCAGATGAATAAAGTGTCTGCCATGCCGTCACGGATATCAGCCCTCCCGCAATAAGGCTGCTGACTATCATGGCAGCGTATTTTATTTTTAATGAGGCCATGCCGTTTCTCGCTATTTAATGCTCTTCAGTAAAGAGATATTGCCCTGCTGAACAAATGAAAAATCAACGTGACTGCCGACCTTTAAGGCGTTGATGCTCTCATCGGCCTCAATAAAGGTGAAACGCATGGTCATCGCGGGCCAGCCAATCGCCGGGATCGCTTCATGAGAAATCGTGACTTTTTTATTCGTGAGATCAACGTCCTTCACGATGCCGGTCCCGGTAATGAGCTGCTCTGAGGTCGCTTCGCTGGAAGAATTCATCCCCTCGTGCTGATGAACCTCAGCCTGGAGGCTGGCAGAAAACATAATTGAGGTCGCTCCGAATACAATGGCCTTAAGAGAATTGCGCATGCTTATTTTCCTTTTTAATTAAATAACGTTATTCGACCCAACCGCCGCCGAGCGCGGTGAAGAGATTAATTTCATTAACCTGTCGGGCATAAATAAGGTCGAGAATATTTTGCTGTGTAGCGAAAAGAGAACGTTCCGCGTCCAGGACTTCGATATAGCTGACTGCACCGCTGGAATATAACCCTCCTGCACGTTGAAGAGTGATGCGGAGTGAATTAAGATACCGCTGCTGCGCAGCAAGCTGCTGGTTGATGCTGTCCCGCAGCGCGAGCGCGTCGGCAACCTGTTTAAATGCGGCCTGTATTTTTTGTTCGTAATTAATAACCGACTGCTGCTGGCGAATTTCGGCCAGCTTCAGGTTTGCCTTATTCCTGCCCGCATTAAAAATGGGAATATCTATTTTAGGGATAAAATTCCACATCCCGCTGCCCGCGGTAAACAGGCTGGATAATTCCGTACTGCCAGTTGAAAGCCCGCTGGTTAATGATATTGACGGGAAAAAGGCGGCACGCGCGGCGCCGATATTCGCATCGGCCGCTTTAAGCTGATACTCCGCTTCCAAAATGTCCGGGCGCTGCAGCAGTATCGCTGAGGAGAGATGAGGCGGCAGCTTTACCGGCGCAACGTCGCTGGCGTTCATGCCGCTCTCGCCCGGGAGCGCGCGATACGTGCCGAGGACCAGCTGCAGGGCATGATTTGCCTGCGCCAGCTCTCCCTCTCTTTTGGCAATCTCTGCCTGCGTGCTTTCGATCTGTCCCCGGGCCTGTTCCAGCGCCAGCACGTTCGTACTGCCCGTCACCAGCTGTTGCTCAACGAACGCATAAGACTGCCGGTAATTTTTCAGCGTTTCCCGCGCGATACGCAGCTGTTTAAACGCCAGCTGCTGGTTGAAATAACTCTGTGAAACGTTAGAGACGAGCAGGATATGCACCGCGCGACGGGCCTCTTCGCTGGCGAAATAGTTTTGTCGGCCGGCCTCGCTCATGTTCTTCAGCTTGCCGAAGAAGTCGAGTTCATAGCTAAGCGCAAGGCCCGCGTCGTACTGCTGCGTGGTGGGTTTGTCACTTTTAAGCCCGCCGCTGTACGTGATACCCGAAGACGCATTCAGCTGAGGATAACGATCCGCATCCGTCACGCTGAACTGCGCCCGTGCCTCTTCAACCTTCAGAGCGGCCATTTTTACATCGCGATTATTGTTCAGCGCTTCTGTAATCAGCCCGGCTACCTGCGGGTCGACGAAAAAGTTGCGCCACCCGGTGTCCTGATACCCCACCATCGCGGGCGTCAGGCTGTTGCGCGAAAGTGAAAACTGCTGGGGTATCGGTGATGCCGGGCGCTGGTATTCGGGGGCCAGCGAGACGCAGCCCGCCAGGATAAATACCGTACTGATGCTGAGTCGTTTTAACAGGAACATAGCGGTTCAAATGAAGTCCAGAGTATTTTTAGGGCTACTCTACTGAACGCTTCCTGTTTGACGGGTGACGGGATAATGACAATGTTGTCATTTTTAACGTAAGTCATTGTGAACGGTTGCGGGCTCCATAGAATGTCATCAGCAGCTAGTCAGGGGAGCAAGATGAAAATACTGATCGTTGAAGATGAAATGAAAACCGGTGAGTACCTCAGCAAGGGGCTCACTGAAGCGGGGTTTGTCGTGGACCACGCTGTTAATGGCCTGAACGGCTACCATCTCGCCATGACCGCTGAATACGATCTGCTGATTCTGGATATCATGCTGCCCGATGTGAACGGCTGGGACATTGTCCGCATGCTCCGCTCTGCCGGCAAAGGGATGCCCATACTACTTCTGACGGCTCTCGGTACGATTGAACACCGGGTTAAGGGGCTTGAGCTGGGCGCGGATGACTATCTGATTAAGCCTTTCGCCTTTGCCGAGCTGCTCGCCCGGGTCAGGACGCTGTTGAGGCGCGGAAATACGGTGATCGCCGAAAGCCAGCTTCAGGTGGCTGACCTGACGGTTGACCTTGTGTCGAGAAAGGTCAGCCGAGCCGGAAGCCGCATCCTGTTAACCAGCAAAGAGTTCAGCCTGCTGGAGTTTTTCATGCGTCATCAGGGAGAGGTGCTTCCCCGTTCACTGATTGCCTCCCAGGTATGGGACATGAATTTTG
Source organism: Enterobacter sp. (assembly GCF_977039595.1). NCBI lineage: Bacteria > Pseudomonadati > Pseudomonadota > Gammaproteobacteria > Enterobacterales > Enterobacteriaceae > Enterobacter > Enterobacter sp. The sequence continues at coordinate 27,687 of NZ_CDRQYH010000040.1, read as the reverse complement.
ACAGCGACACAAACGCGATTGACGTGGCGGTAAAACGGCTTCGCGCGAAAATCGATAACGATTTTGAACCGAAGCTGATCCAGACGGTGCGCGGCGTGGGCTATATGCTGGAGGTCCCGGATGCGCGTTAAGCCCCTCCGACGCCCGTTCTCGCTTGCGCTGCGGCTGACCTTTTTTATCAGCCTCTCAACGATACTGGCCTTTTTCGCCTTTACCTGGTTTATGCTGCATTCCGTTGAAAAGCACTTCGCCGAGCAGGATATCAGCGACCTGCAGCAAATCAGCACCGCGATGCACCGCATCCTGCAGTCACCGGCCGATCCTGACCAAAAGAAAATCAGCAAGATCAAAGAGTCGATCGCCAGCTACCGCAACGTGGCCGTCCTGCTTCTGGATCCGCAGGGCAATACCCTGTTCAGCTCGGCGCAAGGAGCGGCACTGCGCCCCGCGATGAACACGGCGTACTTTAGCGAACACCGCCGCGCGCAGGATGTGTTTCTCTGGACGGTTGAAGGCCCGGCCGCCCCCATGCACGCCGGGTCCGACATGAAAATGGAAACGTACCGGATTATCGCCTCCTCAGGCACGGCGACGCTGCAGGGCAAAACGCAGGGCTACGTGATGCTGATCGGGCTCTCCATTAATTTTCATCTGCACTACCTTGAGGCGCTGAAAAAAAACCTTCTGGCGATTGCCGCCGTTATCAGCCTGCTGATTATTCTTGTCATCCGCATCGCCGTGCGCCAAGGACATTTGCCCCTGCGTAACGTCAGCAACGCTATTAAAAACATCACCTCCGAAAATCTTGACGCGCGGCTGGAGCCGTCCCGCGTCCCCGTTGAGCTGGAGCAGCTGGTCATCTCCTTCAACCAGATGATCGAAAAGATTGAAGATGTTTTTACCCGTCAGGCTAACTTTTCCGCCGACATCGCGCACGAAATCAGAACCCCCATCACCAACCTGGTGACGCAAACGGAAATCGCGCTGAGCCAGAACCGTTCTCAGAAGGAGCTGGAAGATGTGTTGTACTCCAGCCTCGAAGAGTACAACCGGATGACCCGCATGGTCAGCGACATGCTGTTCCTTGCGCAGGCGGATAATAATCAGCTTATCCCGGATCGGGTGATGTTTGATTTAAGCGGCGAGGTCATGAAGGTGTTTGATTTCTTCGAGGCCTGGGCGGAAGAACGCCACATCGCGCTGAAATTTAACGGGATGCCCTGCCTGATAGAAGGCGATCCGCAGATGTTCAGAAGAGCAATCAATAATCTGCTCTCCAACGCCCTGCGCTATACGCCGGAAGGGAAAACGGTAACGGTCTCCATCAGAACACAGGATAACAACGTTGAGCTGGTGACAGAAAACCCCGGTACGCCGATCCCGCAGGCGCATCTGTCGAAGCTGTTTGACCGTTTTTATCGCGTCGATCCGTCCAGGCAGCGTAAAGGTGAAGGCAGCGGAATTGGGCTTGCCATCGTGAAGTCCATCGTCACGGCGCACAACGGAAAAGTCCGCGTGGAATCGGATGCGGTGTCGACGCGCTTCATCCTCACCGTGCCGGGAAAGGTTGCCTGAGCGCTCAGCGCACGGAACGGCACACCTCCAGCACTTTCTCTCTGAGCCACCGGTGCGCCGGGTCCTGCTCCATGCGCGGATGCCACATCTGTGACACCGTAATGGTCCTGGTCTTAAAGGGCAATTCAAAGACGTGTACCTGCTCATTCATCGGCTGATTGAGCAGGTACAACGCCGGCACCATGGCAATCAGATCGGAGGCCAGCGCCACGGATAACGCCGTCGGGAAGCCGGGCACCACGCTGGCGATCTTGCGTTTCATCCCCCGTTCTGCCAACGCGTCATCGACAGACCCATGCAACGATCCGTTCGGAGAGGCCACAACATGGCCCCACGCGACATAATCGTCAAGGCTGACATCATGCCGTAATGACAGCGGATGCCCCTTGCGCACCGCGCCAACAAACCGATCCTGAAAGAGCCTTTGCAGCCGTATTTCAGGCCCCATATTGTTCTGCACGCCAATCTCCAGGTCGACCAGCCCCTCGCGCAAATAGCGCGACGTTTTTTCAGGTTTCGGCGAAAAACGAATACAGACGTCGGGCGCCACCTCCGCCACCGCCGCAATAAGTAGTGGCCCAAATGCCACCACAAAACCGTCGTTGGCCCGGATGGTGAACAGCCGTTCGAGATTTTCCACCTTCAGCGTGTCGGTGGAGGGCTGCAGAACCGCCCTTGCCTCGTAGACGGCGCTTCTGGCGCGATCCCGGGTGGCTTCGGCCCAGGGCGTCAGCACCATGTGACGACCGGCCCGTACCAGAATAGGATCGCCGGTCACCTCCCGGAGCCTGCTGAGGGTACGGCTCATGGCGGAGGTGCTCAGGCTTAAACGTCGCGCCGCGCCCGCCACGCTGGCTTCTGCCAGCAAAACGTCGAGCGCAACCAGAAGGTTAAAATCAGGATCGGACACGGTGGCTCCTCAGATATGGCGTTATGTGCAATGATTAAGTGCAAATGCTGTGTCTTCCGCCCTGTATACCGCATGATTATAGTTTCGTCATCACGATTCTTATCCGGAGTAACGACGATGACGCTATTTTCAAACCTGCCCGGCGATGAAGGTTTACCCGGGCATGAACGCGCCCGGGTCCTGGCCGCCGTTATGACCACCACGCTGATGGGCGTCTTTGACGGCACCATGATCAACATCGCGCTCCCCTCTATGGCAAGGGCGATGCAGGTCCCCGCGAACGTTGCGGTCTGGTTCGCTAACGGCTATCTGCTGTCAGCGGCAATGACGCTGGCTATTTTCGCCGCGCTGGCGGCGCGCGTGGGCTATCGCCCGGTCTTTCTGAGCGGGCTTGCCACCTTTACGCTCACCTCACTCGGCTGCGCGCTGGCAACAACGCCGGAAATGTTAACCGGGATGCGGATCCTGCAGGGCATCGGCGGGGCGGCGACCCTGAGTATCGCCCCGGCGATCCTGCGTTCCGTTTTTCCTGGCCGACTGCTTGGCCGTATTCTGGGGCTGCACGCCCTGCTTATCGCCTCCAGCACGGCGATTGCTCCTGTGCTCGGAGGAACAATACTGGACGCCCTGAGCTGGCAATGGCTGTTCGCCATTAACCTCATTCCGGGCAGCATCGCCCTGATGCTGGCATGGCGGGCTTTACCGCGGGAATCGGCCGTGGACCGAACTCCCTTTGACGCGCCGGGCGCCGTGCTCTCCGCCGTCCTGTTAGGTTCCGCGATCATGCTGGCCGACAGCCTTCAGCACGTGGCGCAACAGATTAGCGCGCAGGCCATCTTCTGGGGCGTTCTCGCGCTGGTAAGCGCCTTCGCCTTTACCTGGCGGATCCGGCGTGCGCAACATCCGTTACTGCCGCCGGTGATGTTCAGAAACGGGCGCTTCACCCTCGCCGCGCTGACCTCGCTGGCCTCGTTTGTCAGCCAGGGGATCACGTTTGTCGCGCTGCCGTTCCTGTTTCAGAGCGTATATGGCTACAGCCCTGTAGTGTCCGCGCTGCTGTTCACCCCGTGGCCGATTGGCATCGTACTGATCGCGCCGCACGCGGGTCGCTGGGCGGATACCATTTCCGCGCCGCTGATCTCGACCCTCGGGCTGATCGTGTTTGTTGGTGGGCTGGTCCTGCTGGCGACGTTGCCGGCAAATCCTTCCGTATGGAATATCTGCCTGCGCAGCCTGGTTTGTGGGATTGGGTTTGGCTGCTTCCAGAGTCCCAATAACCGGGAAATGCTCTCTAACGTGGCGCGGGAATATGCCAGCTATGCCTCTGGCGTGCTTTCTATCGTCAGGACATTCGGCCAGTGTCTCGGTGCCGCCGCGGTGGGGGTGCTGCTGGCTGTGACGACAGGGTCAGATCATCAAACGCTTGATGACCGGGCCGTGCATCTGGCGCTGTGGATTGCGGTGATTGCCTCAACGGGATCGGTCTTATTTAGCCTGAGCAGGCTGCGCCCTGCGGTTCGGGCATCGGCTTAACAGGCTGCGCCTCACGGCGCAGCGCGTTTATTTACTCCAGCGCCAGCAGCGCAAAGCTCGCCAGCCAGTGCCCGCCGCTGTAGTGGCTGCCGACCACATGCTCAACGCTTGCGGCCAGATGTTTAGTCACTGCCTCGCGCAGCGCCTGCTGCGCCGGATGGTTAGCGGGAAGCGCTTTGGCAATATGCTTCATACACCACGCGCGGCTGAGGTTTAATCCGTCGAGATGGGCAATTTTCGGGTCGGTGCGATCGCTCACTTCCGCCGGATACATCAGCGCCGTAACGGCACCCACCTCCGGCAGAAACGCGTCAAACCAGACCGGGAAGTCTTCAGACACTTTGCTCATCAGCAGCGCCTCCGTCAGCGCGCCGGAAATATACTCGTCTCCGCCGGGCTCATAATGAGCCGGATAGCGCGTGTCGGCGAGATAAAACCGCTCCGCCGCTGCCACAATCGCCTGTTCAAGCGCCTTGTCTCCCACTGCGCGACCGTAATCGAGCGCCAGCGCGAGGGCAAACGCGGTGTTGTAGTGCGTCCCGACGCGGATCGGATAGGTGAGCTTGCCGAGGTAATCCACCAACCGGTTGCGAATGTCCTGAGTTAACGGCTCCAGCATCTGATACCAGCCCGCGGCCTGCGGCAGCGACGACTGTTTCAGCTCCTGGGCCAGCGCAAGCAGCCAGCCGTAGCCATACGGCCGCTCAAACGAGGCGCGGAACGGCGCGGTGAAATAGGCCAGTTCCTTCGCCACGTTCTCTTCGGTTATGTGCTCGTCAAAAAGCGCGACGATCGCGTCCCGGCAAGGTAATTCTGGATAGAGCCGCACGCAGCGCAGCAGCAGCCAGTAGCCGTGCACCGCCGAGTGCCAGTCAAAACAACCGTAGAAAATGGGATGCAGTTCGCGCGGCGGCAGAACGTCACCATCATCATTCAGCAGGTGCATGATGTGGTTCGGGTATTCCTGGCGCAAATAGGTCAAAGGCATGCAGGCAAACGCGTCGGCCTGATGTTGCGTTAATTCCATGACAGCTCCTTAGCGAAACACGAGGAAATACATTAAGAACACGTTCACCACCAGCAGGGTTAACGCGGTCGGGATCTGGATCTTGATCACCTGATATTTGTCCTTAAGCTCCAGCAGCGCGGCGGGAACGATATTGAAGTTCGCGGCCATCGGCGTCATCAGCGTGCCGCAATAGCCCGCGTACATGCCAATCGCCAGCAGCGGCGCCGGGTTGCCGTGATGCACGTTGATTAGAAACGGCAAGGCGATACCGGCACTTAACACCGGGAATGCCGCAAAGGCGTTACCCATGATCATGGTAAACAGCGCCATACCCACGCAGTAAATGACTACCAGCATGAAGCGGCTATCCGGGTTCACAAACAGGCTCACCACCTTCTGTACCGAGTCGCCCGTGTTGGCCACCACGAACACGCCGCCGAGCATGGCCAGCATCTGCGGCAGGATCACCGCCCAGCCAATGGTATCGACAAGACGACGAGACTGACGAACGGCATGCAGCGGCGTGCCTTTGGTCAGCCACCAGCCGGTGAGGATCGCCGCGACGCAGGCCACGCACAGCGCCGCCAGGGTCAGCTGTTTCTGATCGAGCAGAAACACGCCGCCGATCGAAACGCCCTTCAGGAATAACGTGCCCAGCACCGTCACCACGGGGATCATCAGCGCGGGCAGGAACAGCCAGTTTTTAAGCCGCTTTGACGACGCGACGCGCTCCTCCTCGGTCGACATTTTATAGTGCCCTTTCCCGACGAGGCCAAAACCCGCCAGCAGCGCGATAATGATAACGCCGCCGCCGATAATCCGGTAAGCCAGCGATTTCCCCAGCTCCTGGACCATCAGATCGCCAAACAGGAAGATCCCGCCAAACAAGAACCAGAACAGCGCGGTGGTAAAACGCTTCGGATTAGCGCGATCGCGCAGGGTCATCACAACCAGCAGCATCACGACAAAGCCAATCAGGTAGTACACGCGGTTAATGGTGATAAGCGTCATCATTGCGCAGCCTCCTGCGTACCCTGCTCTGCACGCCAGGCCATCACGTCGCGACGGATGCTTGCATCGAGGCGCAGCAGGCGCGTCATATGAATAACTAATGCCGCAATGGCGGTTGGAATGGCCCACAGCCCGATATGCAGCGGTTCAATGCCCTGAATACCATTTTCTTTCAGGAACGCGTCGATCAGCAGCACCGCCCCGAAGGCAATAAAGATATCTTCCCCAAAGAAGACCGCGATGTTGTCGCACGCGGCTGCATGGGCTTTGATTTTGTCGCGAATGTGCTGCGGCAGCTCGCCATATTCGTTCAGCGCCGCCCCTTCGGCCATCGGCGCCAGGAGCGGGCGCACCGTCTGGGCATGACCGCCCAGCGACATCAGCCCCAGCGCGGCGGTACCTTCACGGGCGACAAAATAGAGCATCAGAATACGCGCCGAGGTGGCGCTGGCGATCTTCGCCACCCAGGCCTGGGCGCGCTCTTTTAGCCCGTAATATTCCAGCAGACCAATCACCGGCAGGATCAGGATGAAGGTGGCCAGCGATCGGCTATTGACGAACTTCTCGCCAAAGGTCTCCAGCAGCATGCCGAAATCCATGCCGACCAGCAGACCCGTCGCCAGCCCCGCCACCACGACCACCAGCAGCGGGTTGAAGCGCAGTGCAAAACCAATAACCACGATCGGTATCCCGATCAGCGGCAGCAGCGTAGTACCGTCCATAACGTTTACCCTATCGAAAGTGAGCGTTGCGCGCCGACGGCTATTTTTTTAATTTGCGGCGAGCGATGTTGTGTTTTGTTGGCAGGCTTCGCAAAACCTGCGCTAAAAAGCTATATCTGAACCTCAAAAACATGTAAACAAATTATCAATAAAATGTTCTTATTTTATCGATGAGTTTACATTTCTGGCTAAGGAACGTTATGACCTCAGAAAAGAGTGCTTCACCCGATCGCGACGATATCAACGATGGCCGGATCGTCTCTTCCCGCCATCTGGTATCCGAGCGCTGCGCGGAGTTATCAGAGCTGGAATATGCGCTGATCATGACCAGCAACGCGTTTAACAAATGGATGGTGCGCTGCATGACGGCTGCCGGCGAGCCCGATATGGGCGCCTTTGACGTTTCGCTGCTGCATCACGTGAACCACCGCGACCGCAAGAAAAAGCTGGCCGATATCTGCTTCGTCCTCAACGTGGAAGATACCCACGTCGTGACCTATGCCCTGAAAAAGCTGGTTAAAGCAGGCTACGTGACGAGCGAGAAAGCGGGTAAAGAACTCTTTTTCTCTACCACGGAGGAAGGGAAAGCGCTGTGCATGAAATACCGGGACGTGCGGGAAGCGTGTCTGATTGCGATCCACGCGGAGAGCGGCATTGCCGGGAAGTCGATTGGCGAGACCGCGCAACTGTTACGCACGATCTCATCCCTGTATGACACCGCCGCCCGGGCGGCGGCGTCACTGTAACTAAGGACGGCGGAACAGCGTAATGCTCCGTCCGGCCAGCGCGTACTCTACGGTTTCGGTGATCGCTGTCCCGGTGGCAGCATCATCCGCCGTAGACAGCTCCAGCACCCATCCCCCTTCGCCAAACTGCGGGATCTGGAACGGCACGGTGCCTTCAAACGGATTGAACAGCATCAGCACGTCGTGCCAGATACCGTCCTCCTGCCTGAGATCCGGCCTGCTGATGGAGACCCCGAGCGTTGAGCCTTCATCCCACTGCTCGGCCTGCTGTGGGCCGCCCCCGGCATTGAACCAGCGGATCTCCAGCCCGTCGCGCCAGCTTTCACGGCGCAGCAGTGGCTGTTGCGCGCGCAAGGTAATGAGACGACGGGTAAACTCGCGCAGCGCAGCGTCGTTTTCGGACAGCCCCTTCCAGTCGATCCATGAGATCTCACTGTCCTGGCAGTACCCATTGTTGTTGCCCTTCTGCGTGCGGCCAAACTCGTCCCCCGCCAGCAGCATCGGCGTGCCGTGGGAAAACAGCAGCGTGGTCAGGAAATTACGTTTCTGCCGCTCCCGGGTAGCAATAATATCCGGGTTCTCGGTTGGCCCTTCCTCGCCGTAGTTGTATGAGCGGTTATCGTTATGCCCGTCGTTATTGTTCTCGCCGTTATCGGCGTTGTGCTTTTCGTTGTAAGACACCAGGTCATTCAGCGTAAAGCCGTCGTGGGCGGTGATAAAATTGACGCTGGCCCACGGACGACGTCCGCGCAGATCGTACAGATCGCCGGAACCGAGCAGCCGCGCGGCAAAGTCCGTGGAGACATTGTCCCCCTTCCAGTACTCGCGAACGGTGTCGCGGTATTTGTCGTTCCACTCCCCCCAGCCCGGCGGGAAACCGCCGACCTGATACCCGCCGGGGCCGATATCCCAGGGTTCACCAATCAGCTTCAGTCGGGATAACACCGGATCTTGGGTCATGGCGTCAAAAAAACCGCCGCGCGGGTCAAACCCTTCGGGCTCGCGGCCCAGGATCGTCCCGAGGTCGAAGCGAAAACCGTCGATGTGCATCGATTCCGCCCAGTAGCGCAGGGAATCCATCACCATCTGCAGCACGCGCGGATGCGAGGTGTTGACCGTGTTTCCCGTCCCGGTGTCGTTGATGTAATACCGGTGCTGGTCCGGGAGCGTGCGGTAATAGCTGTAGTTATCAATCCCCTTAAACGAGAGCGTCGGGCCAAGCTCGTTCCCTTCCGCCGTGTGGTTGTACACCACGTCAAGAATGACCTCGATGCCCGTGTCATGATAGGCGCGCACCATATCGCGAAAGCCCTGGATCCCCGCCGGGCCGTAGTAGCGTGACGCAGGGGCAAAAAAGCCCAGCGTGTTATAGCCCCAGAAGTTCTTCAGGCCGCGGTCGAGCAGGTGCTGATCGTCCGGAAACCAGTGAACCGGCAGCAGCTCCACCGAGGTAATGCCGAGGCTTTTGATATAGTCGACAGAAGCTTTGTGCCCCATTCCCTCAAACGTGCCCCGCAGCTCGGGCGGAATGGCCGGGTTCATCTGGGTAAACCCTTTCACGTGGCTCTCATAGACAACGGTATGCGGCCAGGGCACGTTCGGCCGGCTGTTGTCCTGCCAGTCAAAGGCGTTCGGGTCGATGACCCTGCATTTCGGCGTAAACGGCGCGCTGTCGCGGGTATCAAAGCTCAAATCCAGCTCGTCATGCCCCAGCTCATAGCCGAAATGGGCGTCGTTCCAGTCGATGTCACCCATCAGTTCGCGAGCGTAAGGGTCGATAAGCAGCTTATGCGGGTTAAAGCGATGACCATTTTCCGGGTCGTAGGGGCCGTAGACGCGATAGCCGTACAGCGCACCCGGCTTCAGATCGGGCACATAGCCGTGCCAGACCTCATGGGTATACTCCGGCAGCTCCAGCCGGGCGATTTCTTTTTTCCCGGACGGGTCAAACAGACAGAGTTCCACCCGTTCAGCGTGAGCGGAGAACAGCGCGAAGTTGACCCCTTTCCCGTCATAATTCGCACCCAACTGCTGGCCATGACCGGCCCGAATTTCAAACGTTGTTTCCTTTGCCATTTTCGTTCTCCACGATTATTCGCAGGTAAGCAGAACCAGTACACATCCCTTTTCTGACGTTAAATCCAGCGTCTTTTGCAGAATGCGGCTCTCACCGCTGAACAGATCCCGATAGCGCTTCCCGGCCAGTTCGTCGGGTATCGCTACAGTGGTATTGACCCACAGCTGATGATTATCGGTGATGCCAAAAACCAGACGCGGCACGGCGACAATCAGCGCCTCCTCGTCCTTAACGCGCGCATACACAATCAGGTTCTCCTCGCGGTCGCCGGTGACCTTAAGCGGCAGCCAGTCGCCGTAGCGGAAAAGCGCGTCGTAGTGCGGTCGAAGCCGCAGCAGCGTGGCGGTAACAAACTGCTTAACGCGCCCGTCCCGCCAGCATGCCGGGTTGTCAAACACCGAGGCATCCGCCGCGCTGAGGTTGTGCACCAGCGCGTTGAAATCCGGCTCCCGTCGGTTATCCGGGTCGACGAGGCTAAAGTTAAGCGCCTCGCTGCCCTGATAGATATCCGGCACGCCGGGCGCCGTCAGCTTGATCACCGTCTGGCTGAGGCTGTTCATCAGCCCCGCGCGGATAAAGGGCTGCATCGCCTCGCTGAAATCATGCAGGAACGGGGCGTTGTCCGGCGAAAGCATGTGTCGCGCGTAGCTCAACACCACGCTCTCATAGCTCTCGTTACTGTCGATCCAGTCGGTGCGCTGTTTCGCCTCGCGCAGCGCTTTCTCAAGGACGCCGAGGAAGCGTTCTTGCAGTGATTTCAGCCCGTCGGCGTCGTCCGGTGACAGCGTGGCGGGCCAGACGCCCGCCAGCGCCTGGTAGATCATCCACGTATCGGCGGCGTTCGGCGCGGTACCGTCATTGAGAAAACGCACCTGGGTCTGGTTCATCTGCCGCCAGCGGGCCAGATTTTCCCCCCAGCGTTCCGGGGCTTCCGTCAGGGTGTAAAGGCGCGCGCGGGCATCCTCCCCGCGCTTGGTATCGTGCGTGGAGGTGCCCAGCAGCGCATCGGGCTGACGGGCCAGACGAATGCGCATCTCCTGGTGGAAGCGGGATAATGAAAACGCGCGCGGCGTCGGGTCGGCGCCCACTTCGTTGAGCGCAAGCTCGAGGTTGTGGCGAAAGAAGAGCGTGTCTTCAACGGACTTCGCCATCAGCGGCCCGGTAAGCTGCTGGAAGCGGGTCCTGAAAAGCGCGGCGCTCTCGCGGCAATCTTCCGGCAGATCGCCGGTAAGAATGCGCACGATCAGGCTGAGCGCCGCTTCCGACGTCTCCACGCTGGCGACCACGCGATTAAGCAGCGCCACGTCCGGCGGGGTTAATCCTTCCCGGGTGCCGTAGGTGCGGTAGACCGGAAACGCAATAAGCAGTTCTCGCAGCGCGTGACGGATTTCCTCGCGCGGCAGCGCAACCTCATTGCGACGGGCCAGATCCTCAGCAATGTTTAGCAGCGTGGTGAATTCACCCTCAAAATTGCGATCGGCCATCAGGCCTTTGGCATCGCGCAGCTCCGCATGGCGATCGACCGTCACGCCGAGCGTCTCGTCGTGGATTGTCTCCAGGCGCGAGAGGTTATCGTCGTCGACCAGCACTTCCGCCAGCGAGGCGATAAACTCGTAGCCGGTGGTGCCGGATACCGGCCAGTCTGCGGGGAGCTGCTCACCTTTTGCGAGAATTTTTTCGACCGTGATGTAACAGTCGGGCCCGGCGGCCTGACGCAGGCGCTGCAGATAGCCCAACGGATCCGCCAGACCGTCGACATGGTCAATGCGCAGGCCGCCCACCACGCCCTCGTGGACCAGCTCAAGGATCAGCCGGTGCGTGTCGTCGAAGACCGCATCATCCTCAACCCGAACGCCGACCAGCCCGGTTATCTCAAAGAAGCGCCGCCATGAGAGCTGCTTCGGCGCTTCCCGCCAGGACATCAGCCGCCAGCTTTGCGCGTCGTGCAGTTCGGCAATGCTTTTCTCTTCGCTGTACGTGCCGGGGTTAAGCGGATACTCGGCGTCGTAGTAAACCAGTGCGGCCTTTTCCGTGACAGGGTCACGTTTTAAGGTGATGGCACCCTTCTCCAGCTCCGCCTCAAAGGTATCGCCAAGAAACGGCAGCGTAAGCGGTCGTGACCCGTCGATATCGAAGTAGCGGAAATAGCGGCTCTGCTGGCCATATTCAATCACGTCGCGCCACCAGGCGTTTTCCAGCGAGGTGGACATATGGTTGGGGACGATATCCAGAATCAGCCCCATACCGGCCTGCTTAAGCGCCGCCGCCATGCGGTCGAAACCGTCTCGTCCGCCGATCGCGGGGTCGATTTCATTCGGGTTGGTCACGTCATAGCCGTGGGTAGACCCCGTCGTGGCAGTGAACACGGGCGACGCGTAAAGGTGGCTGATGCCGAGGTCCTTCATATACGGCACCAGCGCCACAACGCGGTCAAAGGTCATGCCGTTACGGAACTGAATTCGGTACGTGGCGGAAGGGATCATAACGATGCTTCTCCATCAGCAAAGCGAACGACAATACCGTTCGGGGGTAAAACGTCAGAGACTTCCGGCCAGGCAAAGCGCGTCTCACCCGCGAGATCGGGCAGCGCGACGGGCTTAATGCCGATATTAAGCGCCAGCGAGAGCGTCCCCGACGGAAAGCGCCAGCACACCGCCACCATGCCGGGCGCGGTCTTGAGCACATGGCCCTCAACGGCACCGCGCGGATGCAGAAGCGGAACGATATGGCGATGACGCAGCGTCAGCAGATTGCGCGTGTAGCGCAGCCACGTTTTGCCCTCGTCGGTGGCAATCTTATGCCAGTCGAGCTTTGAGCGAACAAAGGTGTTCACGTCATTCGGGTCCGGAACGGCTTCATCGTGTCCGGCGTGACCGGTAAACTCTTTCGCGCGCCCTTCCCGCACCGCCTTTGCCAGTTCGCCGTGAAAATCGGTGAAGAACAGGAACGGATGCGTTTCACCGAACTCCTCGCCCATAAACAGCAGCGGGATATGCGGGGAGAGCAGCAGCGCGGCAAGCAGCACCCGCGTCTTGTCGGCACCCGCGAGGGAGATAAGCCGCTCGCCCTGGGCGCGATTGCCGGTCTGATCGTGGTTTTGAATAAAATCGACGAAGAACTGCGGCGGCTGCGAGTGGCATTCCACCCCGCGGGATTCGCCGGTTTGCAGCGAAATCTCGCCCTGGTAGACAAAGCCTTCCGCCAGCGCCCGGGCGAACTTTTTCTCCGGCTCAAAGGCAAAGTCCTGGTAATAGGCGTGCGTCTCACCGGTAGCAAACACGTGGGCGGCGTTGTGGAAGTCATCGTTCCACTCGCCGGTAAACAGCGGCGTGTGGCCCTGTTCATCGCGCGGATGCAGAAAAATCACGTTGCGGCTGTCTTCCGTGGTCAGGTGAACGTGCCGGTGGGGAATGGCCTCGCGAATTTTTGCGGCAATCTCCTCGAGAATGTGCGTGTCCGAGCCGTCTTTAATCTGGTCGATGGCATCAAAGCGCAGGCCGTCCAGACGGTATTCCGTCAGCCAGTAGAGCGGCGCGTCGGTGATGTACTGCCTGACCGGCTCGCGCTCGTAGGCGATGCCGTTACCCCACGGCGTCATCCGCTGTGCATCAAAAAACGCGGGCGACAGCAGAGGCAGATAGTTTCCTTCGGGCCCAAAGTGGTTGAGCACGATATCCAGCACCACGGAAAGCCCCAGCCCGTGCGCGGCGTCGATAAACGCGTGGAAATCCTCCGGCGTGCCGTACGCTGAGTGTGGTGCATACAGCAGCACGCCGTCATATCCCCAGCCGCGGGAACCGCCAAACTGGGAGACGGGCATCACTTCAAGCTGGGTAATCCCGAGTTCTGCCAGATACGGCAGCTTGTCGATGGCCGACCGGAAGGTGCCCTCCGGAGTGAAGGTGCCGATATGCAGTTCGTAAATGACCGTATCTTCCCACGGACGCCCTGCCCAGTCGCGGTTGACCGGCTGGTAACGTCGGGGATCGATCACCACCGAGGGGCCGTTAACGTCGCCCTTTTGCGCCCGCGAGGCGGGATCGGGCACCGCCATGCCGTCCTGAAGAACAAACTGATATTCTGCACCGTGCGTGACGCCAGGGACGTCTGCCTGGAACCAGCCGCCGCCTGTTGCCGTCATCGGCACATCGGTGGCGGCAAGACGTAGCGTAAGTTCTTTCTGTCCTTCTGCCCAGACGCGAAAACGTACAACGTCATCGGAAATAAACTCAGCACCCCACTGCTTTTGAAATGTCCTGAATTCCATTCATTGTCCTCGAATGACCCACATTTTACGCGGAACGAAGTACAAGCTTAGTTCAGGATTAAAAGTGCGTGAGCTCAGCGGATTTAACCGCTTCGTCTATTCTTTATGAAATAACTCACTATCGGGAATACTATGCAGATTCGAAAAGGATTAAATACGGACCTCGTCCGTCTTGAATGTTGTGACTTTTCTTTCACCATTAGCCACATTGCGCGAGAGCCCTTTATCCATTGTGATTTGCATATCGAAGCCGTCGCCGAGCCCTGGATAAAAACCTACGAACTCGACATTCAAACCCTTGAAAACCATTGCGTTAATCCGGACGCCATATTTCTTGTGGCGGAAACAGACGACGGTGAAATAGCCGGATTTATTACCGCGTCAATCGGCTGGAATAAGTTTATCTCGGTGGATTACATAGCCGTGGATCGCACGAAACGCAGAACCGGCGCCGCGCAAAAATTGATGGCCGCCGCGCACGTGTGGGCCCGCAGCGTAAACGCGCCGGGATTACGGCTTGAAACACAAAATGTGAACGTCTCTGCCTGTCTGTTTTACCGTAACTACGGGTTCACCCTGGGCGGATACGATCGTTATCTCTACAACGCCCTACCGGAAAAAGACGAGGTCGCCCTGTTCTGGTATTACATGCTGGTCTAGCGGAAACACATTGCCACATCGCGGTCATATTTCTGTCACTGAATTTCATTACGCTTTCGGGATTTTAACCACGGTGTTGAGGAAAGAAGCGTGAATTCAATGGCTAAGGCATTACTGCTGGCATTACCTGTTTTGAGTGCAACGGCAGCGGCGACGGCCGCGGAGCACGACCTGTGTGAACCGAAAGCGTACGAAATGGCGCTGCGCTATCAGCAGAAATCGGCAGAGATTATGGCCCTTCAGCTGCAAACCTATCGGTTTGCCACCGAGCGTTTCAACGAAAAGTTAAAGGATCTGAAAACGCCCGAAAATTACGCCGTGGTAATGGACCTGGATGAAACGGTACTGGATAACACCCCTCTGCTGGTGCGCGACATGGAGCAGTGTCACGACTATACGAAATGGGACACCTGGAGCGACTGGGAGAAACAGGGAAAACCCGGCTTAATTCCGGGGGCGAAAGCGTTTCTTGAGCACGTGAATCAAAGCAAGGTCCGCATCTACTACGTTTCGGATCGTATGCAGGAAAACAAAGCCGACACGCTGAAGACGTTAAACGCTCTCGGCCTGCCGCAGGTATCTGACGAAAGCGTGCTGCTGGATACGGTCAGCAAGGAAGAGCGTCGCCAGAGCATCCTCAAAAAGCAGCAGATCGTGATGCTGTTCGGCGACAGCCTGCCGGACTTCGCCGTGCAGTTTAAAAACAAAAAGCCGAGCGAGCAGCAGCGTGAGCTGGTTGAAGCCAGCGCCGAACGCTTCGGCAACGACTGGATTGTGCTGCCTAATGCCGCTTATGGCTCATGGTCCAAAGCCACGCCGGACAGCTGGAACGTACCGCTGAAAAAATAATGTCTACGGGCCGGGAAAGCTATCGCGCGCCTTCCCGGCCCTTCGGTTTCCTATCCATCCCGTTTATAGGTCCTATCATTTCTGGGCAGGTTCTTATAATTTTACGGAGCAGTAAGATGAGCACTTACAAAGGAGACTCGTATGCTTACCGTGAAAAAACTTGCTCTTTCCACGCTGATTTCCAGTTCACTGCTTTTTTACCCTGCGCTCCAGGCCTCGGCGGAGACGCCCCAGCACGTCGTTAAACAACCGGCGGGCGGTTACAGCGTGCAGGTCGGCGACGTTCTGGTCACCTCGTTTACCGACGGGACCGTCGCGCAGGATCTGCACAAGCTGCTGCGCCGGACCACGCCGCAAAACATTGATGCGCTGCTCGCGAAAAACTTTCAGACCAACCCGGCTGAGGTCTCCATCAACGCTTTTCTGATTGCGATACCCGGACATAAAATCCTGGTGGATACCGGCTCGGGCCAGCTCTTTGGCCCTGATACCGGCGGACGTCTGGTTGAAAGCCTCGCCACGCAGGGGATAAAACCCGAAGACATTACTGAAGTCCTGCTGACCCACGCCCACTCCGATCATGCCGGTGGCCTGGTGAAGGATGGAAAAGTGGTGTTCAGCAACGCGCGCGTTTTCGTTGGCAAACCGGATATCGACTTTTTCTTTAATGACGACAACCAGAAGAAAACCGGCTACGGCAAGAACTACTTTGACGTCGCGCAGAAGACCTTAAAACTCTATCTGGATGCGGGAAAAGTGGTGCCGTTTAGCGGCACATCGGAGATTCTACCGGGGCTGACCGGCACGGTTCATCCCGGACACACGCCGGGCTCAGCCTTCTACACGCTGACAAGTAAAGGCGAGAAGATCACCTTTGTCGGCGACATCATTCATGCCGCGGCGGTTCAGTTCCCGCAGCCTGCGGTGACCATCACCTACGATGAAGATCAGAACAAAGCGGCAACCGTTCGCGAGCATGCGTTCGCTGACTTTGTGAAAAACAAGGACCTGGTTGCCGCCCCGCACCTGCCTTTCCCGGGCATCGGCTATGTGACGAAAGGCGCGAAAGGCGGCTATGCCTGGGTCCCTGTGACCTATACCAACCGTGACGCCAGCAGCGCGAAATAAGATGACGCCCATCTCTGATATGGACATAGACCTGATCCTGACCCTGGACGCCCTGCTTCAGGACAGGAATATCACCCATGCGGCCGCGCGGCTGGGCATCAGCCAGCCTGCGCTGTCCGCCCGTCTGGCGCGTCTGCGCACGCTGTTTGGCGAACCGCTGTTTATTCCCTCCCCGCATGGACGCGGGGTATTGCCCACGCCGCGAGCGGAAGCGCTCAGGCCGCAGGTGGCAAGCGTGCTGCGCGGCATCAGCGCGATGTTTGCACCCACCGCGTTTGATGCGCAAACCAGCAGCCGGACCTTTGTAATCGCGCTGCATGAGAATCCGGCGCTGATGCTCGGCACCGGGCTGCTTAACCAGATTAGAACCGATGCCCCCGGTATCCGCCTGCGCTTCGCCCTGCCGGAGATAGCTGACCTGCCGCAGCAGCTGGAAAACGGCGATGTGGATATCTACATTGGCGTGAGCGCAGGTGCCCATGAGGGATGGGTGAGGCGCAAACTCCTCGACGACGCGTTTGCCACCGCCCAGCGTAAAGGCCATCCGCGCGGAACGGGTCCGTTAGATCTGGATAGCTACTGCGCGCTTTCCCATCTGGTGGTGTCGTCGGCGGGGGATCCGTTTAGCGGCTTTGTTGACCAAACCCTCGCCGGGCTGGGCTACCAGCGACACGTCGCCATGTCCACCCAGAGCTATGCCGTGGCGCCAGCACTTATTGCCGGTACGGACCTGGTATGCACCCTGCCGGAACGGATGCTGAATCAGTTTGCCAGCACGCTGGATCTCTTTGCACCACCTCTGCCGCTCCAGCCGATTACCATCAACATGTACTGGCATCCGAAAAACAGCCAGGATCCGGCGAATGCCTGGCTGCGCGAACAGCTGCTGCGGGCCGCCGGACGTCAGGTGTGATCGAGCGTAACCAGAAACTTTTTAAGCACCTCTGAGCGAATAATCCGGTGGCAAACCAGGGTGAGTTCGCTCTCCCGCAGCCGGTCGAGTATGTCCACGTAGACGACATTCTCGACGCTCACCGCCTTTGCCGACGAGGGGAGCAGCGCCAGCCCAAACCCCGCCGAAACCAGGCTTATCACCGTGGGCACGTCGGTCGCGTTCTGCACGACGTCCGGCTGAAAGCCCGCTCCGCTGCAGGCGTCATAGAAGTACTGCTCCAGCCCCATTCCCTCCGGATCGCGCAGGGAGATCCATTTTTCGTCTTTCACCGACGAAAGCGTCAGCGCGGCGGAGCCGGCCAGCGGATGCTGACGATACAGCGCCAGCACCGTTTTCTCCGAGGCGAACGGCCGGCTTTGCAGATCGTCCGGCAGCGACGGCAGCGGCGCGCGGATAATGGCCACATCCAGCTGGTTGCTCTGCACGGCGGCGTAGAGTGTCTGCACGTTTCCGGTCATCAGGGACATGGTAATGGCCGGCCAGCGGGTGTGCATCTGGCGCAGCGCGGCGGGCAGCCTGCCGTCAAACATCGCGCTCGACACGCACCCGAGGTTTAACACACCCTGCTCGCCCCGTGCCGTTTGTCTGGCGTCCAGCATCGCCTGTTCGGTCAGCGAGATGGCAAGCCGGGCTTTCACGAGAAATGCTTCGCCCGCGGGCGTCAGGGTCAAGCGGCGGTTCGCCCGGCTGAAAAGCGTGACGCCTAAACGTTCTTCCAGGGCCTTTATCTGCTGGCTCAGCGCCGGCTGCGCCATGTTCAGACGCTCGGCGGCCCGGTGCATGTGGAGCTCTTCGGCCACGACGATGAAGTGGCGCATCTGACGAAACTGCACGAGACGTCTCCCTGTATTGATATAAATTTCATTATCAATTTAACAGTAATGATGCAATTGATGCTATTGGTCCTTGCCATAAAAATGGAGGGATTCAACCGAGGGAGGAAAATATGGAAAACAAGATTAACGATCTTCGCAGCGCCATCGCCTTATTGCAGCGCCACGACGGGCAGTATATTGAAACCGATCGTCCGGTCGACCCCAACGCCGAACTGGCGGGCGTCTATCGCCATATCGGCGCAGGCGGCACGGTCAAACGTCCGACCCGCACGGGCCCGGCCATGATGTTCAACAGCATTAAGGGCTATCCGCACTCCCGCATCCTGGTGGGCATGCACGCCAGCCGCGAGCGCGCGGCGCTGCTGTTAGGCTGCGAGCCTTCTGAACTGGCAAAACACGTCGGCCAGGCGGTGAAAAAGCCGGTTGCGCCGGTTGTCGTTCCGGCCTCGCAGGCTCCATGTCAGGAACAGGTCTTCTACGCTGACGATCCTGACTTCGATCTGCGCAAGCTGCTTCCGGCCCCGACCAACACGCCGATTGATGCGGGTCCGTTCTTCTGTCTGGGACTGGTGCTGGCAAGCGATCCGGAAGACAGCTCGCTGACGGATGTCACCATTCACCGCCTCTGCGTGCAGGAGCGCGACGAGCTTTCCATGTTCCTTGCCGCCGGGCGCCATATCGAAGTGTTCCGAAAAAAGGCGGAAGATGCCGGAAAACCACTGCCGGTGACGATCAACATGGGTCTCGACCCCGCCATCTACATCGGCGCGTGCTTTGAGGCCCCCACCACGCCGTTTGGCTACAACGAGCTGGGCGTCGCCGGGGCGCTGCGCCAGCAGCCGGTCGAGCTGGTGAAGGGCGTGGCGGTCAAAGAGAAAGCCATCGCGCGGGCGGAAATCATCATCGAAGGTGAACTGCTGCCGGGCGTGCGCGTGAGAGAGGATCAGCATACCAACACCGGCCACGCGATGCCGGAGTTCCCGGGCTACTGCGGCGAGGCGAACCCCTCCCTGCCGGTGATTAAAGTGAAAGCCGTGACCATGCGAAACCACGCGATCCTGCAAACGCTGGTGGGACCGGGGGAAGAACATACCACGCTGGCCGGACTGCCGACGGAGGCCAGCATCCGCAATGCCGTTGAGGAGGCGATTCCGGGCTTCCTGCAAAACGTCTATGCCCATACCGCGGGCGGCGGCAAGTTCCTCGGGATACTGCAGGTGAAAAAACGCCAGCCGTCAGACGAAGGACGTCAGGGCCAGGCGGCGCTTATCGCCCTGGCCACCTATTCGGAGCTGAAAAACATTATTCTTGTCGACGAAGACGTGGATATTTTCGACAGCGACGACATCCTCTGGGCGATGACCACCCGCATGCAGGGCGATGTCAGCATCACCAATATTCCTGGCATCCGCGGCCACCAGCTGGATCCGTCCCAGTCGCCGGATTACAGCACCTCGATTCGCGGAAACGGTATCTCCTGCAAGACGATCTTCGACTGCACGGTGCCGTGGGCGCTGAAGGATCGCTTCGAGCGTGCGCCGTTTATGGAGGTGGATCCGCGTCCGTGGGCGCCGGAGCTGTTTGCTGGCAACGCTAAATAAAAACACCGCGCGTATGGCCCGCGGGTCATACGCTGATTTTCTTTTCAAGCGTGGCGATGTTTTCACCCGTCACGCGTTCCACAGTGAAACGATCGACGCTCAGTAAAATGAGCATCAGCCCCCTGCCGCTCTCCAGCAGCGGCAAGATTTCACAAAAACGGTCTCGCCTGGCGGCCTCAAGCCGCTCCAGCGGGAACGCGTCACCCGCGTCGGTAAAAACAATGCAGACATCGCTGTCGCGGATGTCGAACCGTACGCTGAATGCGCGCGAGGCATCCTCATGCAGCGCGTGGCGGATGATATTCGTCGCCACCTCACAGACGGCGAGATCGAGCGCGAAACGCCACTCGTCATCTACGGGAAGCGCCCTCAGCCGCTCTTCCAGCCAGCCGGCCAGCGGCGTCAGGGAACCGAGCACCGCCGGAAATTCTGCCTGCACCGGCGTCTGCATCTACTGCCCCAGCTGCGCAAGCGCGCTGCTTTTATCCGGATAGATACGGAATATGCGATCCATGCGGGTCAGGGTGAACATATTCATTATCCCGGGGTTCAGGGAGCACAGCGCCATGTCGCCTTTCCCGTTCATCAGCTTAAACAACGACACCAGCATTCCCAGCCCGCTGCTGTCGATAAAATCCACTTTGCTGAAGTCGACAATCAAAGCCTTGCGATCGTCGCCAATTTCTTCCGTGACGGACGCTTTAAACGTCGCGGCAACGGAGGCATCCAGCCGCCGGACCGCGGGCGTGAGAATGTTGGCGTGCGGTAGTCGTTCGGTGTTAATAATCATTCTGTTCTCCCTGACGCTCGATCACGAGCAGTGAAACGTCATCGGTTAAGGCGGTCGGTTCATCACGATTTGCGTTGCGCCAGCCGGTCAGGTGGTCACCGAACCGCGGCAGGAGCTGGTCAACCGGGAGCCGGACATGCTCATGAAGCCAGCGTTCGAGACGCTGCGGGCCAAACTGCTCGCCGCTGACGTTCTCACACTCCGTGATACCGTCACTGAATAAGCATAAGCGATCCCCCGGATTGAGGGTAAACGCGACGTCCTCCCAGCTCAGGTCAGGCATCAGCCCGACCGGCGGACCGCCATCGCCCACGGACGTGACGGCGCTGTTTGCGTTCACAATGACGGGAGTTGGATGCCCGGCCTGACACAACAACCCCTTCCCACTTTCTGGATCAATCACGCCGTAAATGATGGTGAAATAGCTGGTGATGTCGCTCTCTTCACTGCAAAAGCGGCTGTTCAGGATCCTGATCACCTCCGCAGGCGACTGAATGCCGCCCCGATCGGTAAACAAAAAACGGTCTACCACCCGACCATGTAAGAACTGGCGCGCCACCGCGAGGGACATCATCGCGGCACCCACGCCGTGCCCGGACACATCCACGCAATAGAACCCAATGTGAGAATCGAGTGGAAAAATATTGAACACATCGCCTGAGACCCACGCAGACGGCATGAAAAGCCAGTCGGAAAAGTAGTTCCCAAAACGTAAGCGGTGCGAAGGCAGCACCGAGTGCTGAACGCGCGCCGCGAGTTCAAGATCCTGTTCAATCTGATGCAACGCTTCACTCAGGCGCTTGTTGTGCGCCGCGAGGGTCGCCTCCAGGGTCAAAATACGGACCCCGGCGTGGAGCCGCGCCCGCAGTTCATCCTGCTCGACCGGCTTGCTTAAAAAGTCGTCCGCCCCGGCATCAAAGCCCTGCGTTAAATCCCCGGCATTTTCGCGTGCCGTGAGCAGAATGACATAGACGTAGTGGCCAAACTGACGGTTGCGGATGGTCTGACAGAGCGTGAGTCCGTCCATTTCCGGCATGTCCCAGTCGCTTATCACCATGCTGATCGGCTGGCTGGACAGTATTTCCAGCGCGGCGACGCCGTTTTCCGCCTCGCTCACGATATACCCCCACTGGGTGAGCATTCGGGAGAGTAACCGACGATAAATCAGCGAATCTTCAACGATTAACACGTGCAGCGCTGACATACATCCCTCCTAAAGCGGTAAGAACCAGATGAGGCTCACGGTCCCTTCTCTGAATTTTGCATTCCCGTTGCCGTGCCCCGGATAGCGCGTTCCCGCATAGTTCGCGTACTGGATGGAGAACGAACCCGGCGTATAGCCGGCATAACCGAAGCTGTAGCTGTAATCGCCGTTCCAGGGCTGCTGCTGGCTGCTGTCCGGGAACCAGAATGCCGTCGCGCGAACGAAGAAATGTTGTTTGAAGGTGTAGCCGCAGCCGCCGAGCATAACGTTTTTATTTTTGCGAATGTCATCGCTGCTGAGGTCGTAGTAGCGCGGCACCCAGCTGTACCCGACCTGGCAAATGATGGAATCCCCTTTATTAATCAGGAGCGTGTTTTCGACCGGTTTCGGTAGCGAAAACTTATAGGCCAGCGTGAAGGCGCCCTGTTCGAAATAGGTATGTCTCCGGCTGCCCGACGTCCAGAAGTGGTTATCGCCGTAGTTGCTGTAAACCAGGCTCACCGTGTTGGCGTGCCAGTCATCGTAGCCGAAGCTGTAGCGAAAATCGGCGGTGTAGCGGCTGGTGTCTCTGACCGGCAGTCGGGACGTAATGTTGGCAAACCAGAAGCTGTAGGGGGAATACTGAAGGCTGAGATTTAGCGTCTGGTTAAACTTTTTCTTTTCCGTGGCGGTGTCTGAACTGTTCGGAATGCTCATCCACTGCTCTTTCAGTCCCGAGCTAAAGCTCAGCGCACCTGAGAATTTCTTGTCGTTACCCGAGAACAGGCGCCCCCAGCGGCTGGTAAAGACGCCTGCCTGAACGGGTTCACCGTTCTTATCGCGCAGGGATTCATTTTCACTGCTTTTCGCCGCCTCCGCGGCGGGTATCGCGGCGAGCAGCACGCCCGCCAGAAGCCATTTTTCGCGCATAACCGCCATCCTTAGTTAGGTATCCAGCGTGCGCCGACGTCGTATTTTGCCATCAGCCACAAAATACCCAGTGCCGCCGCATGCACTAACGTGTTCTCTATCCAGGCATGACGCCATAAGTCGAAGGTGATGAACTGGCTCACCAGCAGCACCACGTACACATGCAAAATAAAGGTATAAAGCGAGTGCTGGCCGAGCGGGATCAGGAACCATCCCAGCAGGCGATTGAGCGGCGTCCAGCAATACGTCAGCACCAGGTAGACGGTGACCATCAGGGCGATATCGTTTAACACCCGCACCGGGCCCAGCCCGTTCTTCGCCGCCCAGGTGTGATAAAACGAATTGAAGCTGTCAGGCGGGATGACGTGCATCAGCAGCGCGGGCGGCATAAACGGGTTGGTATGGTTCTGGGCGACAAATCCCAGCACCAGCGACACCATAACCAGCGCCACTACCACCCCTTTCCCCGGAGGCGTCCGGGCGAAAGAGAGCAGTTCGGCTTTATACCAGCCGCTGGCCATGCCCAGCACAAAGATGAACTGCCAGGCGAGCAGCGGGAAGGCAAATTCGAATTCCGACGGCGTCAGCCGAAGCGGCCAGCGCTGCCACAAGCCGTACACCAGCAGCGACAGCCCCAGCAGCCACCAGACCTTTCCTTTCTGCAGCATCCCCAAAAATAGCGGGCTGAGTAGCAGCAAAAAGATATACAGCCCCAGAATTTGCGTCTGATGAGGGCCGATCTGCAAATAGAGGATAATGTTGAACCAGGTCTCTTTAATTTGCGGCGTAACAGGATAAAGCGACCAGCTTTCACCCGAAAAACGGTCGGTAAAATGGGTGACCTCGAAAACGTTAATATGCGGGATATAGGCCAGGAGAATAAAGGACACTATGATAATGATATTTACACGATATATTTTCCACGCCCTGAGATAAAGCCCCCAGGAAACCGTGAGCAAAACCACTTTTTGCAAACGCGCGCGGTTCAGCATGCCCAGCATAAACCCCGAGAGAATAACAAAACCTTCTGCACCGGTTGTTAACCCAAAACGCTCCCAGGAGAATATATTAAATACCGACATCACCTCCGTATGCGCCACGACCATCATGACGAGGGCAATGCCGCGCATAAAGTCGATTCTCAGGTCCCTGGCACCTGCAACGGCATACCTCCATGCTGTTGATTTAGCGTCATCTTCTTGCTCTACCGACGGCGCAACATGGCTCATAGGGTGTCCTTTGCCTGAAAACGAAAATTAAGGTCTAAATAAAGTAGATAGCCTAAAGGAATAGTAACCGCAATTTATCGTCAGCAGATGAAAGATATTAAGCAGAATTTAAGCTGAATTAACCACTGCTAAATATTAATAAAAACGTGGCTGGACACTTTTATTCGGCGTTCTACACTTATCTTAAATCTTGTTTAATCGCTATTTTCTTTCGCTTTTGGGCAACTGTCTGCGCAGCAGAATGGGTCTGCATTTTTCACGGAATCAGGAACGCCGGAACTATGGATTTTTATTTTTCCCGTTTTGAACATCGTCGTCCTCCGGAACCGTTAACAACACCGCGCTGGGTAATGATGACCTGGCAGGTGTTGGCGGTCGCGGCGCTTATTCTGGGTGCCAATTATATTTACTGGCGCTGGACCGCCTCCCTGAATACTGACGCATTATGGTATGCCATTCCGCTGGTCCTCGCCGAAACCCTGGCGTGGATTGGCACCGTGCTGTTTACCATCAATTTGTGGAAAGAACAGGATCCTCCTCAAAGTCCGCCGCCCGGCGAAATTAACGAATGTCTGTCGCCTGAGGAGGCCGTTGAGCCCCGTCCCGTAAAGGTGGATCTGTTCATTGCCACCTACTCGGAAGACACCGAGCTGGTCAGGCTGTCCATTCGCGATGCCCTGAAGATGACGTACCCGTTCCCGATTGACTACCGGATCCACGTGCTTGATGACGGCCGCCGCCCGGAGATGAAAGCCGTTTGTGAAGAGGAAGGCGTTAACTATATCACTCGCCAGACCAACATCGGCTTTAAGGCCGGCAACCTGCGCAACGGCCTTGAGCAAACCGACGGCGATTTTATTGTTATCTGCGACGCCGACACCCGGGTATTTCCCACCCTGCTCAGCCATACGCTGGGCTACTTCCGCGACCCGGACGTGGCCTGGGTGCAGACGCCGCAGTGGTTCTTCGATCTTCCGGAAGGGGAAAATCTGTCGCGCTGGGGCCAGCGAAAGGCCGGAAAAGTGGGCTACGGTCTGGGCTGGCTGATTCAAAAGTGTGTTGGCCCGGTCACCGTAGGCCGCGACCCGTTTTTTAACGATCCGCGCATGTTCTATGACGTGATCCTGCGGCGGCGCAACTGGGCGAACGCGGCTTTCTGCTGCGGTGCGGCGTCCATTCACCGTCGCGAGGCGGTCATGCAGGCCGCGCTGAGAAGCTATGTCTGGTCCGTCGAAGAGGAGATCCATCGTCACACGCGCGATATTCGCGATGAGGAGACCCGGGACGCACTGCAGAATGCAATGCGTCCGCACGTGGCGTTTGACACCGAGCTGACCCCCTACAAATTCCACGTCTCGGAAGATATTTACACCTCAGTGCTGCTGCACGGTGACGCCGCACGACGCTGGCGCTCGGTTATGCATCCGCGGGTTGAGTCGAAGATGCTCTCTCCGCAGGATATGCTCACCTGGATGATCCAGCGCTTTAAGTACGCCGCCGGCTCGCTGGATATTTTGTTTCATGACAACATCTTCAGCCGTCGCCGCTTCAGGCTCTCTCTGCCCCAGACGCTGATGTATGCCACCACCTTCTGGTCATACATGGCCTGCGTATGGAACACGGTGTTTTTGATTTCACCCATTATCTATCTGTTCACCGGCATTCCGCCGGTGTCCGCCTGGTCGACGCCGTTCTATCTGCATTTTCTCCCGTTTTTTATTTTCTCAGAGCTGGCCTTTATGTTCGGCACCTGGGGGATCTCGGCCTGGGACGGCAGGGCCTCATACCTCTCCTTCTTTTCCATGAACCTGCGCGCGCTCAATACGGTGCTGCGGGGCGAACAGATCAAATTTCACGTCACGCCAAAAGAGCGGCAGACGGGCCGTTTTCTCTACCTGGTGAAGCCGCAGATTGCCATCGTGGTGCTCACCCTCGCAGGGCTTATCTGGGGCGGTATCCAGGTGGCGCGTGGACAGGTGGACGACCCCTCCGGCTATGTCATCAATATTTTCTGGGGAGGGGTGAACATCGCCGCCATGCTGCCGCTGATTTTCGCGGCCATGTGGACGCCCGCTGAAGAGGACGAGGTCACCCAATGAGGATACGTGATGCCCTGCTGCCCGCGCGCAGCTACCTCACCATTTTGCTCGGCTTCCTGATCGGCTTTGCCATTGTGGTCTGGGTGGAGAAACAGATGCCCACGCGCGTGGAAAGCAGCGGCGGCATCGCGCTCAGTAAAGACTTTCCGCCGCTGCCCACAAAACGGGCGCTGACCTATGACGAAGCCATCTGGGCGCGGGTCGCCTGGCAATACTACGTGAATAATACTCAGCCAAACGGGCTGGCGAACGCCAGCGACGGTGAACCCTGGCTGAGCCTCTGGAGCGTGGGAAGCTACCTCTTTGCGACCGCTGCCGCAGAGCAGCTCAACATTATTTCCGCCGATGAGTTTGACGAGAGGGTCAGCACCGCCGTGTTCACGCTGGGGCAACTGCCGCTCAATGACAAAGGTCTCCCCGCCGCCTATTACCATGCGGACACGCTCAAGATTCTGGGCAAGCCTGACGCCTCCGCAATCGGTCTGAGCCGGCTGCTGACGGCATTACAGACCCTGCTGTGGCGCTATCCCCAGCACGCGGCGGCTATCCACGATCTGTTTAGCCTCTGGAACACCGGCGCTCTGATTGAAAATAGCGCTCAAAGTCAGGCAGCCGTGCCGCTCCATCACTGGACGCTGACCGATGATGAACAGCGGGACAGCTTTGGCTACCGTCTCTATGCCAGCCATACGCTGCGCCTGATTGACAGCGCGGCAGGACTCGCGGTGACCAACCCGCCTGAAGGGCAAAAGATGATCGATCTGGATGGCGTAATGGTGCCCGATGAAGGGCTACGTACGCCCTGGGGCAAGCAAACCTCGCTGATCAGTCTCCCCTACCTGTTAACCGGTCTTGAGCTGGGCTTTGATGCGCAGAGCGCTGAAATTGCGTGGCGAATTATGCAGATCCAGCAGCGGCGCCACGGCCTGCACGCGCCAAAACCGCCGATCAGCACGGATTATGCCGAACCCGCGCCGGATTACGTTAACGATCTGCCGGACAGGCAGCCGGTACAGGTGCGTAACCTGCGCGACGAGGTGCCGGAGAAAGTGGCGATTACCTCCACCCGCACCGCGTTTGCCTGGTATGCCCTGTTCCGCAACAGCTGGAGCGAAGCGCTGCGCCAGCAGGTTCTGGCCCTTCAGGTGCCGGGTAAAGGCTGGCAGCGCGGGTTAAATCTCAACAACAGCGTCAATGGCGTCGTGGATGCCGATACCAACGCCATTGTGCTGGAAAGTCTGTCTTACATTGCGCATGGCCAGATGCTCTGTCTGGCCTGCCTCTACACATCCCCCTCAGCAGGAGCAACGCCATGAAGCCACGATCCCCGATCCTTTTCCACCTGCTCACGGGAATAACGATCTGCTGGCTGGCGTTATCGACCGTGCGTGCGGACACCGAGCTCCCTGCATCAGGTTACTCCCCGCGCAGCGGCGAGCTGACGGTCCGAGAGATGACCATCGCGAAAAACGCCTGGCAGTATTTCGTCTCCAACTATCAGCCCACGACGGGCCTGGTGAATGCGGTCAACAAATATCCCTCCACCACCATGTGGGACAGCGCCTCCTATCTGGCCG